>WNDX01000099.1 GCA_009914615.1 Herbaspirillum frisingense | reverse complement strand
GCCTACTTCGACCGGCTTGGGGTACCTCGGCTCTGTTGACCTCAACGACTCGAACCGCCCGGTGCGGACCCGCACGCCGGGTGGTGTGGGAGGGGATCGGCCAGGTTCTGGCCGCCCCTATCCCGATTGCGGCTGCGGCTTGCAGATCAGTTCAGCTCTTCCAGACGGATCTTGGTGACCTCGCCCACCACGGTCGCCAGGCTTTCGATCTTGGCGATGGCCGCCTCGATGTTCTTTTCCTGGGTCTGGTGCGTCAGCATGATGATGTCAGTCTGCTGCTCGCCTTCGGCCGGTTCCTTCTGCAGCATGGCGTCGATCGAGATCGACGAGTCGGCCAGGATACGCGTGACGTCGGCCAGCACGCCGGCCTCGTCGGCCACGCGCATGCGCAGGTAGTAGCTGGTGGTGACTTCCGCCATCGGCAGCACCGGGGTATCGGCCATCGCATTGGGCTGGAACGCCAGGTAAGGCACGCGGTGTTCGGGATCGGCGGTAGCCAGGCGGGTGATATCGACCAGGTCGGCAATCACGGCCGAGGCGGTCGGCTCGGAGCCGGCGCCCTTGCCGTAGTACAGCGTTTCGCCGACGGCGTCGCCACGCACCACCACCGCGTTCATCGCGCCTTCCACGTTGGCAATCAGGCGCGAGGACGGGATCAGGGTCGGGTGCACGCGCAGCTCGATGCCCTTGGCGGTCTGGCGCGTGATGCCCAGCAGCTTGATGCGGTAGCCCAGTTGTTCGGCATAGGTGATGTCGCTGGCTTGCAGCTTGGTGATGCCTTCCACATGGGCCTTGTTGAACTGCACCGGGATGCCGAAGGCGATCGAGGCCATGATGGTCAGCTTGTGCGCGGCGTCCACGCCTTCGATGTCGAAGGTCGGGTCGGCTTCGGCATAGCCCAGGCGTTGCGCTTCCTTCAGCACGACGTCGAAGTCCAGGCCCTTGTCGCGCATCTCGGACAGGATGAAGTTGGTGGTGCCGTTGATGATGCCGGCGATCCACTGGATGCGGTTGGCGGTCAGGCCTTCGCGCAGCGCCTTGATGATGGGGATGCCCCCGGCCACGGCCGCTTCGAACGCGACCATCACGCCCTTTTCCTGGGCCGCCTTGAAGATTTCGTTGCCGTGCGTGGCGATCAGCGCCTTGTTGGCGGTGACCACGTGCTTGCCGTTGGCGATCGCCTTCAGGACCAGGTCCTTGGCGATGCCGTAGCCGCCGATCAGCTCGATGACGATGTCGATGTCAGGGTCGTTCACCACCAGGTTGGCGTCGTTGACAACCTTGACTTCTCCATTGGTCAGTTCGGTGGCGCGCTCGGTATTGAGATCGGCCACCATGGTAATTTCAATGCCCCGGCCGGCGCGGCCCGCAATCTCTTCCTGGTTGCGCTTGAGAACATTGAAAGTACCGGAACCCACGGTGCCGATGCCGAGCAAACCTACTTTGATGGATTTCATGTTGTCTTCGTGGTTGGTGAAAAATGACCGCCCTGCCCGATGAGGCATGACGGGTACTGCAAAAAAGCCTTGGCCGCCGGCCTTGCCACGCTGCCGGGCCGCGACGGCCAGGGGCCGGATCTTCGGATCAGGCCGTGCCGTGGCGGCGGCGATAGCCTTCGAGGAAGTGGGCGATGCGCCCCATGGATTCGGTCAGGTCGTCGGTGTTGGGCAGGAACACCACGCGGAAGTGATCCGGCGTCGGGCAGTTGAAACCGGTGCCCTGCACGATCAGCACCTTTTCTTCGGCCAGCAGCTCGTAGGCGAATTCCTGGTCATCCTTGATCGGATAGATCTCGGGATCCAGGCGCGGAAACATGTACAGCGCCGACTTCGGCTTGACGCAAGTCACGCCGGGAATCTCGGTCAGCAGCTTGTGCGCCAGGTCGCGCTGCTTGGTCAGGCGGCCGTTGGGCGCCACCAGGTCGTTGATGCTCTGGTAGCCGCCCAGCGCGGTCTGGATCGCGAACTGGCCCGGCGCATTGGCGCACAGGCGCATCGAGGCCAGCATGTTCAGGCCCTCGATGTAATCGCGGGCATGCTTCTTCTCGCCCGACACCACCATCCAGCCGGCGCGATAGCCGCAGGAACGGTAATTCTTGGACAGGCCGTTGAAGGTGATGAACAGCACGTCATCGGCCAGCGAGGCCAGCGAGGTATGGGTATTGCCGTCGTACAGCACCTTGTCGTAGATCTCGTCGGCCAGGATGATCAACTGGTGCTGGCGCGCCAGCTCGATGATCTCCTTAAGCACCTCGACCGAATACAGCGCGCCGGTGGGATTGTTCGGGTTGATGACGACGATCGCCTTGGTATTGGGCGTGATCTTCTTCTTGATATCGGCGATGTCCGGCTGCCAGCCCTGCTGCTCGTCGCAGACGTAATGCACCGGCGTGCCGCCGGACAGGCTGACCGCGGCGGTCCACAGCGGATAGTCGGGCGACGGCACCAGCACTTCGTCGCCGGTGTTCAACAGCGCATTGACGCTCATCACGATCAGCTCCGAGGCGCCATTGCCCAGGTAGATGTCGTCGATGGTGACGCCCTGGATATTCTTTTGCTGGGTGTAGTGCATGACCGACTTGCGGGGCGCGAACAGGCCCTTGGAATCGGTATAGCCGGAAGCATTGCCCATGTTGCGGATCATGTCCTGCACGATCTCGTCGGGCGCATCGAAGCCGAAGGCGGCCAGGTTGCCGATGTTGAGCTTGATGATCTTGTGGCCCTCTTCCTCCATCTGACGCGCCTTTTCCAGCACGGGACCACGAATGTCATAACACACATCTGCCAGCTTCTTGGATTTCTGAATCGGTCGCACAGCTCTTCCTCTAACTCGTTTCGAAACGGGCCCGGGCAGTCCGTTTCCTCCTGCGCGCCGCCGGGTCCGGAACCTTTCGGGTTCGGGCGTCTCCATCACGGCGCGTCCATGTCGTTTGCTTCCGGTGCCTCGCGGCAATTGCTCCGCCGCCTGCCCGCGTGGTTGCAGCGCAATGTAAAGCGCCTGCAAAGGCGCTTGGCGACGCGCTCCACGGGCTTGCCGGGAACCGGCCATTTTGCCCAAAGCTAACCATTTTATCAATCAAATAGGCGTGCGCCGGGTAAGGAAACGGCTACAATGCTGCACTTTACGACCAGATTGCTGCAATGCATGTCGGAATGACATCCCGGCCCGGCGCCTACCGTTGATCCGGCTGCCCAGCAGCCCGTCTTGCGATGAAGCTTCACTCAACCGAAACCAAGCAATACCAGACCGTCACCGCCTACGACGACGATGGCGTCGAGCTCAACGCGATCCGCTTCACCAACAGTCTCCTGGTGCTGCCCGAAAGCGATCCCGTGCCGTGGCCGGTGGACAGCTTCGAGGCCCTGACCCCGGCGCACTTCGAACAGATCGACGCCACCGCGCCCGATGTGGTGATCCTGGGTACCGGCGAACGCCAGCGCTTCATTCATCCCAAGCTGACCACGGTGCTGACGGCGCGCCGCATCGGCGTGGAATGCATGGACAACCAGGCTGCCTGCCGCACCTACAACATCCTGATGGCCGAAGGCCGCAAGGTAGCCCTGGCGCTGATCATCGCGCCCAAGAACTGAGTTCGCGCTGCGCTTCGCCGCGACAAGAAACCCAAGAACACGCACAAGGAACCGCTGCACATGCGCGAACTGTACAAATCGAAGGCGTTCGTCTGGACGCTGCTTATCCTGTTTCTGCTGGTCTGGTTCTGGATGCTGGGCGCCCGCACGCTGGTGCCCACCGACGAAGGCCGCTATGCGGAGATGGCGCGTGAAATGGTCGCCACCCAGGACTGGATCACGACCCGCCTGAACGGCATCAAGTACTTCGAAAAGCCGCCGCTGCAGACCTGGATGAATGCCATCACCTTCGAGCTGTTCGGCCTGGGTGAGTGGCAGGCGCGCCTGTGGACCGGCCTGTGCGGCCTGCTGGGCATCGGCCTGGCCGCCTATACCGGCACCCGCGTGTTCAGTGCCCGTGTCGGCTTCTATGCCGCACTGGTGCTGGCGTCGAGCTTCTTCTGGGCCGGCATGGGCCACATCAACACGCTGGACATGGGCCTGTCCGGCATGATGACCATCTCGCTGTGCGCGCTGCTGCTGGCGCAACGCAACGGCGCCTCGCGCGAGAGCCAGCGCAACTGGATGCTGCTGTGCTGGGCTGGCATGGCGCTGGCGGTGCTGTCCAAGGGCCTGATCGGCATCGTGCTGCCGGGCGCGGTGCTGGTGCTCTACACCCTGTTCGCGCGCGACTGGGCGATCTGGAAGCGGCTGCACCTGATCAAGGGCCTGATCCTGTTCTTCGCGATCTGTACGCCGTGGTTCGTGGCCGTGTCGCTGCGCAATCCGGAGTTCCCGCAATTCTTCTTCATCCACGAGCACTTCCAGCGCTTCACCAGCAAGATCCATAGCCGCACCGGCCCGTGGTACTACTTCATCCCCATCCTGGTGCTGGGCATCATTCCCTGGCTGGGCATCTTCTTCCAGAGCCTGTGGCAAGGCACCCGCAAACAGCGCGACACCGGCGGCTACAACAGCCTCAACGGCGGCCGCTTCCAGCCGAAGAAGCTGCTGCTGGTGTGGGCCGTGTTCATCTTCGTGTTCTTCAGCATCTCGGACTCCAAGCTGCCGTCCTACATCCTGCCGATCTTCCCGGCGCTGGCGCTGCTGATCGCCTGCTACCTGGAAAACACCGATCACAAGGCGCTGGCCTGGGCCGGTTCGCTGGTGGCGCTCCCCAGCGCGGTGGCGCTGGCCTTCATCCCGCGCGTGCCCGCGCTGGCCAAGGATGCCTTCTCGCGTCCGCTGGTGGAAGCCCACGTGCCCTACATCTACGCCGCCACGCTGATCTTCTTCATCGGCGGCATCGCCGCGATCCGCCTGGCGCGTCAGCACAAGGATGCGGCCGTGACCGCGCTGGCGGCCACTGCCTTCATCGCCGGCCAGTTGCTGATGCTGGGCCACGATCCGCAAGGCCGCTATTCGGCCGGCGTCGATTACGTGCCGGCCCTGCAGGCCGAGCTCAAGCCGGAGACCCCGATCTACCTGGTCGGCCGCTACGAACAGGCGCTGCCCTTCTATCTCCAGCGCACCATGACCCTGGTGCAGCATGCCGATGAAATGGAATTCGGCCTGAAACAGGAACCCCAACTGTGGCTGCCGACCATCGATGCCTTCGTGGCGCAATGGGTAGCTGACAATGCGGCCGGCAAGAAGGACATCGCCATCATCGATCCCACGATCTACAAGCAGCTGCAAGAGCGCAAGCTGCCGATGCGCCTGATCGGCCAGGATCCGCGCCGCGTGATCGTGGCCAACGATCCGACGCCTGCGGCGGACGACAAGAAGGCGGCGAAATGAATCTGGCCACTTTCGGTTTCATCTTCGCCGGCATCTGCCTCAATGCTGTCGCGCAATTGCTGCTCAAGGCGGGCACCAACGCCGTCGGCGCCATCCACCTGACCGCCGAAAACTGGTTCTCGACCGGCCTGAAGCTGGCCACGCAACTGCCCATCATCGGCGGCCTGTCCTGCTACGTGATCTCGGTGGTGGTCTGGATCATCGGTCTGTCGCGGGTGGACGTGACCGTTGCCTATCCGCTGCTGTCGCTGGGCTACATCATCAACGCCATCGGCGCCTGGTATTTCCTGGGGGAAGCGGTTTCCGTCCAGCGCCTGGTGGCCATCGGCGTGATCATCGTCGGCGTGGTCTTGCTGACCAGAAGCTGATTTACAATAGCGCGCTGCCGTGCGCCCGGCGCGCCGGCCACGGACTCTGCCCACGTGGCCGTGCCCTCCCCTGAATACCGCCTGACCGGAAACGAACCATGAGCCTGCCCTTCCTGCCTTTCGCCAAACCCTCGATCGACGAGCCGACCATCGCCGCCGTAGCCGACGTGCTGCGTTCGGGCTGGATCACCAGCGGCCCCAAGGTGCAGGCGTTTGAAAAGGCGCTGTCCGATTACCTGGGTGGCCGCCTCGTGCGCACCTTCAATTCGGGCACCTGCACGATGGAAATCGCGCTGCGCATCGCCGGCATCGGCCCCGGCGACGAAGTGATCACGACCCCGATCTCCTGGGTCGCCACCGCCAACGTCATCCTGGAAACCGGCGCTACGCCGGTGTTCGCCGACATCGACCCGGTCACCCGCAACCTCGACCTGGACAAGCTGGAAGCCGCCATCACCCCGCGCACCAAGGCGGTGATCCCGGTCTACCTGTCCGGCCTGCCGGTGGACATGGACCGTCTCTACGCCATCGCCAGAAAGCACAATCTGCGCGTGGTGGAAGACGCTGCCCAGGCGCTGGGCTCGACCTGGAACGGCAAGCGCATCGGCGCCTTCGGCGATTTCGTCTCGTTCAGCCTGCAGGCCAACAAGAACATCACCAGCTCCGAAGGCGGCTTCCTCGTGCTCAACAATGTGGAAGAAGCGCGCCTGGCCGAGAAATACCGCCTGCAAGGCGTGACCCGCAGCGGCTTCGACGGCCTGGAAGTGGATGTGCTGGGCGGCAAGTTCAACATGACCGACGTCGCGGCCGCCATCGGCCTGGGCCAGTTCGCCCACATCGACGCCATCACCGCGCACCGCAAGGAACTGGCGCGCCACTACTTCGCCGCCTTCGGCGACACGTTCGAGGCCGAATATGGCGCCCAGCTGCCGGTGGCTGATTTCGAGAATTCGAACTGGCACATGTTCCAGCTGGTGCTGCCGGAACGCATCACGCGCGCCGCCTTCATGGAAAAGATGATGGAAAAGCAAGTCGGCATCGGCTACCACTATCCGGCCATCCACCTGCTGCAACTCTATCGCGAGCGCGGTTTCAAGGAAGGCATGTTCCCCGTGGCCGAGCGTGTCGGCCAGCGCATCGTGTCCTTGCCCATGTTCAATGCGATGAGTAAAGATGACGTTGAACGTTCGGTCGAAACGGTAAAATCGGTACTCCGTTGATTTTGTATCAATTTTCCGTTTAAATTCGGCACAATTCGATTTAATTCTATTTAATAGCGCTTTGTTTCAAGCGGGCCTGAACGTCGCGACACCTGCCGGTCGCCGCGGCTTCGGGCCTTTGACATATTTCAGTACAGGCATTGATGAAACCAGAACTGTCCGTCGTCATCCCGGTTTACAACGAGGAATCCGGCCTCTCCCAACTGTTCGAGCGCCTCTATCCGGCGCTGGATGCCTTGGGTTACAGCTACGAAGTCATCTTCGTCAACGACGGCAGCCGCGACCGTTCGGCCGGCATCCTGGCCGAGCAATACCGCGTCCGTCCGGACGTCACGCGCGTGGTGCTGTTCAACGGCAACTACGGTCAGCACATGGCCATCATGGCCGGCTTTGAAGCGACCCGCGGCGAAGTCGTGGTCACGCTAGACGCCGACCTGCAAAACCCGCCGGAAGAGATCGGCAACCTGGTCGCCAAGATGCGCGAAGGCTATGACTACGTCGGCTCGATCCGCCGCAAGCGCCAGGATTCGGCCTGGCGCACCTATGCGTCCAAGGCCATGAACCGCCTGCGCGAAAAGCTTACCCGCATCAAGATGACCGACCAGGGCAACATGCTGCGCGCCTATGGCCGCAACGTCATCGACCTGGTCAACCGCTGCCAGGAAGTGACCACCTTCGTGCCGGCGCTGGCCTACACCTTCTCGCGCAACCCGACCGAGATCGTGGTGGAGCACGAAGAGCGCTCGGCCGGCGAATCCAAGTATTCGCTATACAGCCTGATCCGCCTGAACTTCGACCTGGTGACCGGCTTCTCGCTGGTGCCGCTGCAGTTCTGCTCGCTGCTGGGCATCGTCCTGTCGTTCGCCTCGGCCGCGCTGTTCATCCTGATCGTGCTGCGCCGGATGCTGATCGGCGCGGAAGTGGGCGGCGTGTTCACGCTGTTCGCGATCACCTTCTTCCTGATGGGCGTGATCCTGTTCTCGATCGGCCTGCTGGGCGAATACATCGGCCGCATCTACATGCAAGTGCGGGCGCGCCCGCGCTACGTGGTGCAGGCCATCCTTGAACAATCCTCCGAAGAAGACAAGCAGACATCATGAACGCCGTCGTATTCGCCTACCATGACGTGGGTGTGCGCTGCCTGAAGGTTCTGCTCGCCCGCGGCGTGCAGGTCTCGCTGGTGGTCACGCATGAAGACAGCGCGAGCGAGAACATCTGGTTCGGCTCGGTGGCCGGCCTATGCCGCGACAACGGCATCCCCTTCATCACCCCGTCCGATCCGAAGTCGCCGCAATTGCTGGCCCAGGTGCAGGCCGCCCAGCCGGATTTCATCTTCAGCTTCTATTACCGCCACATGCTGCCCATCGAGGTACTGGCCTCGGCCAAGCGCGGCGCCTACAACATGCATGGCTCGCTGCTGCCCAAGTACCGCGGCCGCGTGCCCATCAACTGGGCGGTGCTGCATGGCGAGATCGAGACCGGCGCCACCCTGCACGAGATGACCGTCAAGCCGGATGCAGGCGCCATCGTGGCCCAGACCGCCGTGCCCATCCTGCCGGAAGACACCGCCTACGAGGTGTTCGGTAAGGTCGTGGTGGCGGCCGAACAGACGCTGTGGAACGTGCTGCCGGCCATGCTTTCGGATCGCACACCCAACATGCCCAACGACTTGTCCAAGGGCAGCTATTTCGGCGGCCGCAAGCCGGAAGACGGCCGCATCGAGTGGCGCCGCACGGCGCGCGAGGTGCATAATCTGGTGCGCGCGGTGGCGCCTCCCTATCCGGGCGCCTTCGAAGAAATCGCGGGTGATAAAATTACGGTTACGAGAACCCGCCTGGTTCCGCCGTCGGCCCATCCCGCTCTGCAGAAGGCGCACGGCATGCAAGACAAGTTCTTCGAAGGAGGCAAGCTCTACGCCCGTTGCGGCGACGGCAACTTCCTTCAGATCCTGGGCATCCAGATCAATGATCAGGATGCTTCGCTCAACAATTACCTGAAATACATGGCCTCCTGATTCACGGCCATTCACCAAGCTATCATCATGAAAAAAGTCCTCATTCTCGGCGTCAACGGCTTCATCGGCCACCACCTGTCCAAGCGCATCCTGGAAACCACGGATTGGCACGTGTACGGCATGGACATGATGACCGACCGCATCACCGACATTCTGGAAAACGAGGCGTACAAGTCGCGCATGCACTTCTTCGAAGGCGACATCACCATCAACCAGGAATGGGTCGAGTACCACGTCAAGAAGTGCGACGTGATCCTGCCGCTGGTGGCGATCGCCACTCCGTCCACCTACGTCAACGCGCCGCTGCGCGTGTTCGAACTGGACTTCGAAGCCAACCTGCCGATCGTGCGTTCGGCTGCCAAGTACAAGAAGCACCTGGTGTTCCCCTCGACCTCGGAAGTCTATGGCATGTGCCACGACGAGGAATTCGATCCGGAAGAATCCGAACTGATCTGCGGCCCGATCAACAAGCCGCGCTGGATCTACTCCTGCGCCAAGCAGCTGATGGATCGCGTGATCTGGGGTTACGGCATGGAAGCCGGCCTGAACTTCACCCTGTTCCGTCCGTTCAACTGGATCGGCGCCGGCCTGGACTCCATCCACACCCCGAAGGAAGGCAGCTCGCGCGTGGTGACCCAGTTCTTCGGGCATATCGTGCGCGGCGAGAACATCTCGCTGGTGGACGGCGGCCTGCAAAAGCGCGCCTTCACCTATATCGACGACGGCATCGACGCGCTGATGAAGATCATCGCCAATGAAGGCGGCGTCGCTTCCGGCAAGATCTACAACATCGGCAACCCGGTCAACAACTACTCGATCAAGGATCTGGCCGACATGATGCTGAAGCTGGCCGCCGAGTATCCGGAATACGCCGACACCGCCAAGCAGGTGAAACTGGTCGAGACCACCTCGGCAGCCTATTACGGCAAGGGTTACCAGGACGTGCAGAACCGCGTGCCCAAGATCACCAACACCTGCGAAGAGCTGAATTGGAAGCCGACCACCACCATGGCCGACACCCTGCGCAACATCTTCGACGCCTACCGCAGCCAGGTGGCCGAAGCGCGCGCGCTGGTTGACTGATCCCCGTCAGCCCGGTTCGCCTGCAAACCGCGCTTCGGCGCGGTTTTGTTTTTCCGCGCGGATGCAACATTGCCTTTTCGTCAAGCAACAGGCGGACTTCTGTTGCGCGCGTCACTGCAAATGCTGCGCAGCTGCATATTGTTCTATCGGGCACGGAATGCTAGTCTCGCAACTGAGCAGGCATTGCCGGCGCGACAAGCGCCGATGCATCCGCAACAACATCATCGGGGCGGCCTTTGCGCCCTTCATCATCCGGTCCAGCTACATTGCCCAAACTCACTCTCAAGATCGACGCTGATACGTACCGCGGCACCCGCGTGGGCGTCCCCAACCTGATCAGCCAGCTGCGTCGCCACGGCGCCGGCGCCACCTTCCTGTTTTCGCTGGGCCCCGACCACACCGGCTGGGCGCTCAAGCAGATCTTCCGTCCGGGCTTTTTCAGCAAGGTGTCGCGCACCTCGGTGGTCGAACACTATGGCCTGAAGACGCTGATGTACGGCACCCTGCTGCCGGCGCCCGACATCGGCAAGACCTGCGCCGATTTCATGCGCGAGGCCTATGAAGCCGGTTTCGAGTGCGGCATCCACACCTGGGACCACCGCGTCTGGCAAGACAATGTTCGCACCGCCGATGCCCAGTGGACGCAGGAAACCATGCAGCAGTCCTACAGCCGCTACCACGACATCTTCGGCCACGCGCCGCGCACGCATGGCGCGGCCGGCTGGCAGATGAACGACCATGCCTTCGTGCAGCTGGATCAGTTCGGCATGGCCTATTCCTCCGACGGCCGTTCGCAGTTGCGCGAAGACGGCCGCCTGGCCGATCCGGACGCGGGCCCGCACCGCCTGTCGGCCTTCGGCAAACCCTTGTCCTGCGTGCAGTTGCCGACCACGCTGCCGACGCTGGACGAGCTGCTGGGTCGCACCATCCGCGGCAAGCTCATCGACGCCGGCAACGCCGCCGAATTCATCCTCGAACTGACCAAGCAGCCACGCGACCACGTCTTTACCTTGCATGCCGAACTTGAAGGCCAGAAACTCGGCCCCATTTTCGAACGACTGCTCGCCGGCTGGCGCGCCCAGGGCTATGAGCTGGTCTCCATGGGCGACTACTACGACAGCGTGAAGAACGACGTGCTGCCCATTCTCCCGATCAGCTGGGGCGAATTGCCGGGCCGGTCGGGCGAGATGATCGTGCAGGCCATGTAAGCCGGCGGCAAGCAGACATACCAACGACAAATCCACCTACTGGGGCGCCACTTTGACAGACAGACCATCCATCCTGAACAAGACCGTGCCGGAATTCTCGGCGGCCATGACCGGCGGCAAGACCTTCAATCTGGCCGATTACCAGGGCAAGAACCTGGTGCTCTACTTCTACCCCAAGGACAACACGCCGGGCTGTACTACCGAAGGCATGCAATTCCGCGATCTGCATCCGGAATTCCAGAAGCTGAACACCGAGATTTTCGGCATCAGCCGCGACAGCCTGAAGTCGCACGAAGGCTTCAAAGGCAAGCTGGGCATGCCTTTTGAGCTGATTTCCGATCCCGACGAGACCTTGTGCGCCATGTTCGATGTCATGAAGATGAAAAACATGTATGGCAAGCAAGTGCGCGGCGTCGAACGCAGCACGTTTGTGATTGACGGATCGGGCAAAGTGGTGAAAGAATGGCGTGGAGTCAAGGTTCCAGCCCACGTGGATGACGTGCTGGCCTTCATCAAAACCATTGCCTGAGAAAGCGGTCGAACCCGGAAGCAGCGGGTTCGCAAGAGCCCACAAGGCTCATGCGGCGCGATGATGCGCGCTGCCGATCCCAGGCCGCGTCAGGATCGCCTGGCAAGCGATGCTGCCGCGCTCGATGAATATGCGGTCAATCGATACAAGCCATTGAATTCAAACAGGAAAACGTTAGTTGAAAGCCGTTTCTGGTTTAGGCCGAAGGCCTGCCGAAACGGCTTTTTTACTTTTCAGTTTGCCGTCGGCCCTAATCAAGCCCTTGCTCCCCATGGCCCCACCCTTGCCACGATGCCGCATGGCGGCCCGGCGGGCCTGCGCAAGGTTTTCATTAGACCCCGCGGCACCACTCCTCAGTCGTACTTCCCTTCGCTGTTAGCCGTACCGCACCACCTGTTCGCTCTGACAAAGCGGTGTTTTCTTCATTCACTACCGAGGTCCTGATGCCCCTGCCCAAAATGCCGAGCAAACCAGCTTCGCTGTTGTCTCCCGAGGACTATCCCAAGGCTGATCGCAATAAACCTGTCAAACCGAACATCACTCTCGTAGAAACGCCAGCACCGCAACCGGAAATCGCAGTCGCCGCCCCCCAGGCCAAGGCCGAGCCGCGCGCACGCATCACCGGCAAAGGCGCCGCCCTCACCGAAAAACCGAAAGCCGCGCCCAAGAGCGTGGAACATCGCCCCAAATCCACCACCAGCCGCGTCGCCGACAAGCTGGGCGTTTCCAAGCTGTTCGTGCTGGACACCAACGTGCTGATGCACGACCCGACCTCGCTGTTCCGCTTCGAAGAGCACGATATCTACCTGCCGATGGTCACGCTCGAAGAGCTGGACAATCACAAGAAGGGCATGTCGGAAGTCGCCCGCAATGCACGCCAGATTTCGCGCTCGCTGGATGCACTGGTATCGGACATCGCCGAGGACGCGATCGACCTCGGCATCCCGCTGGCCAAGCTGGGCAACAAGGATGCCAAGGGCCGCCTGTTCTTCCAGACCAAGTTGCAGAACGCCGCCCTGCCGGAAGGCCTGCCCGAAGGCAAGGCCGACAACCAGATCCTGGGCGTGGTGCGCGCACTGGACCAGCAGTATCCGGATCGCCCGGTGGTGCTGGTGTCCAAGGACATCAACATGCGCCTCAAGGCGCGCGCCATCGGTCTGCCCGCGGAAGACTATTTCAACGACCACGTACTGGAAGACACCGACCTGCTGTACTCGGGCATCCAGCAACTGCCGGACGATTTCTGGAACAAGCACGGCAAGGGCATGGAATCCTGGCAGGAAAACCGCCACGGCAGCAGCTTCACCTACTACCGCGTCACCGGCCCTTACGTGCCCTCGCTGCTGGTCAACCAGTTCGTCTTTATCGAGCCCAAGAACGGCGAACCATCGTTCTACGGCCAGGTCACGCAGATCAACGGCAAGACCGCGGTGCTGCAGACCCTGCGCGACTATGGCCACGCCAAGAACAGCATCTGGGGCATCACCGCGCGCAACCGCGAGCAGAACTTCGCGCTGAACCTGCTGATGAATCCGGAATGCGACTTCGTCACCCTGCTGGGCCAGGCCGGTACCGGCAAGACCCTGCTGGCGCTGGCGGCCGGCCTGGCGCAAGTGCTGGAAACCAAGCTCTACAACGAGATCATCGTCACCCGCGTGACGGTTCCCGTGGGGGAAGACATCGGCTTCCTGCCCGGCACCGAAGAAGAAAAGATGGGCCCCTGGATGGGCGCCTTCGACGACAACCTCGAAGTGCTCAACAAGTCCGACGGCGACGCCGGCGAATGGGGCCGCGCGGCGACCCAGGATCTGATCCGTTCGCGCATCAAGATCAAATCGCTCAACTTCATGCGCGGCCGCACCTTCGTCAACAAGTTCCTGATCATCGACGAAGCGCAGAACCTGACGCCCAAGCAAATGAAGACCCTGGTCACGCGCGCCGGCCCCGGCACGAAGATCGTCTGCCTGGGCAACATCGCGCAGATCGACACGCCCTACCTCACCGAAGGCTCCAGCGGCCTGACCTATGTGGTGGATCGTTTCAAGGGCTGGTCGCACAGCGGCCACGTCACCCTGGCGCGCGGCGAACGCTCGCGCCTGGCGGATCACGCCAGCGACGTGCTGTAAGGGCGCAGGCGCCGCCTGGCGGCGTCCTGTTTTCTCGTATCAAGCTCTCGTATCAAGCTCTTGCATCAAGAAAAAAGCCACCTCACGGTGGCTTTTTTCTTGGAACTGCGTGCCGAGCATCGCGGCCGGTTTCTGCGACCTTGTCGCGTTATATGGATATCAGAGAATGTGCACCCCGATCCACCAGCCGATGGCCGCTACGAAGGCCGAAGCGGGAATCGTGAAGATCCAGGCCCAGACGATATTGCTGGCCACGCCCCAGCGCACCGCCGACATCTTTTGCGAGGCGCCCACGCCAACAATGGCGCCGGTGATGGTATGGGTGGTGGACACGGGGATGCCCAGCGCAGTCGCGATGAACAGCGTGATCGCGCCGCCGGTTTCCGCGCAGAAGCCGCCGACGGGCTTGAGCTTGGTGATCTTCTGTCCCATGGTCTTGACGATGCGCCAGCCGCCGAACAGCGTGCCCAGGCTGATCGCGCAGTAGCAGGAGATGATCACCCACATCGGCGGCGCCTCGGCGCCGGAATAACCGGAGGCGATCAGCAGCATCCAGATGATGCCGATGGTCTTCTGCGCATCGTTGCCGCCGTGGCCCAGGCTATACATCGATGCCGACAGCAACTGCAGCCGCCGGAACCAGCCGTCGATCTTGCGTGGCGTCGAGCGGAAGAATATCCACGACACCACCAGCATCATCACCGAACCGAACACCAAGCCCAGCAACGGCGAGAGCACGATGAACAGGATGGTCTTGAGCAGGCCGGCCGAGATCAGCGCACCGGTGCCGGCCTTGGCCACGGCCGAACCCACCAGGCCGCCGATCAGCGCGTGCGAGGATGAGGACGGGATGCCGTAGTACCAGGTCACCAGGTTCCAGAAGATGGCGCCAATCAGTGCGCCGAAGATGACGTATTGATCGACCACGGCCGGTTCGATGGTGCCCTTGCCCACCGACGCCGCCACGTGCAACTGGTGGAACACGAACACCGCCGCCAGGTTGAAGAAGGCTGCCATGGCCACCGCCGTCTGCGGGCGCAGCACGCCGGTGGAAACCACCGTGGCAATCGCGTTGGCGGCGTCGTGAAAGCCGTTCATGAAGTCGAACAGCAGCGCCAGGACGATCAACAGCGCAAGGATGTGTAAGCTGATTTGAATTGTTTGCATGGGAAAACCGTTGTTTGAAGCCGGCGGCGTCCCCTCCCGGGATCGCCGCAGCGCCCGGATCAGGCGTTTTCGACGATGATGCCTTCGATGATGTTGGCCACGTCTTCGCAGCGGTCGGTGACGGTTTCCAGGATTTCGTAGATGGCCTTGAGCTTGATCAGCGTGCGCACATCGGGTTCGTCGCGGAACAGCTTGGACATGGCCGCGCGCATCACGTGGTCGGCGTCCGACTCCAGGCGGTCGATTTCCTGGCAGATGGCCAGGATCTGGCGCGAGTTATCCATGTTGCTGAGCAGGCCGACGGCCGCCTGAACCTTTTCGGCACAGGCCAGGCATAGCTCGGCCAGGCGCTTGGCTTCCGGCGTGATGGCCTTGATGTCGTACAGGGAAATGGTCTGGGCCGCATCTTCCAGCAGGTCGAGGATGTCGTCCATGCGGGTGATCAACTGGTGGATGTCGTCGCGGTCGAGCGGCGTGATGAAGGTCTTGTGCAGCAGTTCAATGGCATTGTGCGTGACTTTGTCGGCTTGCTTCTCGACGGCTTCAATGGCGTGCACGCGGATTTCGAGGTCATCGAAGTTGGTCATCAGCGCCACCATCTCTTTTGCGCATTTGACGCCCAATTCTGCGTGCTGATTGAAAAGGTCAAAGAATTTGCCTTCAGTCGGCATCAATCGTCCAAACATTTTTTTCTCTCATCAATGGTTAGCGCTTGCATCAAGCGCCGTTTCGAACCGGTCCGCGGCGGCCCCGATGCTGCCGGCGATCCGCCCTGCCCTTCCTGCTCGCCAGGCCCTGGAAGCCCGGCGCCCTACATAATACGAGCGGCAAAGCGCCGCCCGTGAATCCCTGCATGACGGCGCGCAATCCCCGCGCCACCCGAACATGGCTGCCTCAGTCGCCGCCGTAGGGCTGCGCCAGGTTGCCGATATAGTTGTCGTACTTGGTGTACATGCCCAGGAACGCCAGACGAATGCTGCCGATCGGGCCATTACGCTGCTTGCCGATGATGATCTCCGCGGTACCCTTGTCCGGAGAATCGGGATTGTAAACTTCATCGCGGTAAATGAACAAAATCACGTCGGCATCCTGCTCGATGGCGCCGGATTCGCGCAAGTCGGACATCACGGGACGCTTGTTGGGACGCTGCTCCAGCGCGCGGTTCAGCTGCGACAGCGCGATCACCGGGCAATTGAGCTCCTTGGCCAGGCCCTTCAGGCTTCGCGAAATTTCCGAGATTTCAGAGGCGCGGTTTTCCGAAGAACTGCCGCCGTTGCCGGACATCAGTTGCAAGTAGTCGATGATGATCAGGCCCAGCTTGCCGCACTGGCGCGCCAGACGGCGCGAACGCGCGCGCAATTCGATGGGCGACAGCGCCGGCGTTTCGTCGATGTAGAACTGGGCGTCGTTCATCTTCTGGATGGCGTGCGTCAGGCGCGGCCAGTCTTCATCCAGCAGACGGCCGGTACGCAGGCGATGCTGGTCCAGGCGGCCGACCGAACCCAGCATACGCATGGCGAGCTGGGCGCCGCCCATTTCCATCGAAAACACGGCGACCGGGAGGCCGCTGTCGATGGCGACGTTTTCGCCGATGTTGATCGAGAAGGCGGTCTTACCCATCGAGGGACGGCCGGCGACGATGATCAGGTCGCCGGCCTGCAAGCCGGACGTCATCTTGTCGAGGTCAACGAAGCCGGTGGGCACGCCGGTGATGTCGCTGGAGGCATCGCGGTTATACAGTTCGTCGATGCGTTCGACCACCTGGGTGAGCAGCGGCTGGATCTCCATGAAACCCTGCGTGCCGCGTGAGCCCTCCTCGGCGATTGCGAAGATCTTGGACTCGGCCTGATCCAGCATGGCCTTCACGTCCTTGCCTTGCGGATTGAAGGCATCGCCGGAAATTTCATCGGCGACGGTGATCAGCTTGCGCAGGATGCCGCGGTCGCGCACGATCTCGGCGTAACGGCGGATGTTGGCGGCCGACGGCGTGTTCTGCGCCAGCGCGTTCAGATAGACCAGGCCGCCCACTTCCTCGGCCTTGCCGCTGGTGGACATGGCCTCGTAAACGGTGATCACGTCAGCCGGCTTGGTGCCGTTGATCAGCTTGACGATGTGTTCGAAGATGACGCGATGGTCGTAGCGGTAGAAATCCTCGGCGCTGACGAAATCGGCGATACGATCCCAGGCCGCGTTGTCCAGCAGCAGGCCGCCCAGCACCGATTGCTCAGCCTCGATGGAGTGTGGCGGCACGCGAAGAGCATCGATCTGCGGATCGGAGGACTCATTCCGGTCGCGGAAAAACTCTTTGTTGCCGCGGGAAGATTCTTTCATGGCGCGCATTATAACCTGTCGGATTAACCCGTTCCCGAGTTGGATGGCGTTTTTACATGCCCGACGCAAAGCCGCGCCCAATGCGGCTTTCCTGGCATGTCTCGCGCGCGGGAAGGCTAGTGCTGGCATCCCCGCGGCCCATCCGGTGCTTCACGAGAAACTATTTATCCTGATCTTGCCCCTGATTTACGGACACCTATCTAAGCGACATTGGCCAGCTCGTACTGCTCTGGGCTGAGGTAGCCCAGGGTCGAGTGCAGCCGGATCCGATTGTAGTCAACCTCAATGTAGTCAAACACATGAGCCTTGGCCTGCTCCCGTGTGGCGAGGTGTTCACCATGGATGGCCTCGACCTTCAGACTGTGGTTCCAACTCTCCATTGCTGCGTTGTCGTAGCAGTTGCCTCTGGCACTCATGCTGGCGATCAAAGCGTATTGCTCCAACAGGGCGCGGTGCTCGCGCGAGCAGTATTGGCTACCACGGTCAGTATGCACGATCACTCCCCGAGGCCGATTGCGAGCAAACAGCGCCATGCGCAGCGCGTCGCAAACCAGCGTAGC
>WNDX01000098.1 GCA_009914615.1 Herbaspirillum frisingense | reverse complement strand
TGAGTGACCACAATTCATCGTCGACAAGTTCTTTAGGCATCGCATCCCGTCAGGAAAAACAAGACAGGAAGTTAACATCAAGTCGGGGAAGTTAACAGCCCCGAAATTTAATTTTGCAACAGCCTCTAAGTCGCCGGCTTGCAGCTGCAGCGCGCGCAGGCTGCCATCGGGTAGTACGCGTCCGTTGCCCACGGCCACCACTTCGCCTTGCTCGGGTTTCTCGGTGGCGCTGTCGGGGATGACGATGCCCGACGCGGTCTGACGCTGGTGTTCGATTCGCTTGACGATTACTCGGTCATAAAGGGGACGAAGTTTCATGTTCAATCTCCAGAATGGTCAATTTCACGTGAAGAAAATGGAATCAGGGATCCAGAGATCCCGGCCTTGAAAATTCGGCGATGCAGGAGATAGGTCTGGCCCCGCCCCTTATCAAGAGGGGGCAGAAATATCAGTTTGTAACCAATTGTTACAGTCGCGAAGGCAAGATCAGCCGGGCGATGCGTCCCATCCGGTAGACCGTCGGGCGGCCACGGCCCTCTGTCGGTAACGGCGCAACGGGACAGGGACCAGTGCGTGCGCCATCGCCGTCCAGCGTCTCGTCATCCTGCGTCAGTTGCGACCACAGGCCGCCCTTGACCGGATGGAACATCCAGCGCCAATAGCCTCGGCGGGAAGCCAGCTGCATGGCGTCATGGCGGGCCTGAGGTGCGTCGTCGAGCGTGACCGTATGATCTTCGTCGCCTTCCCCGAAGGCCTGGCGGCATTGCAGGGCTTCCCTTTGCGACGCGCCGATCTGGTTGCATCCGCGTGCGCGGATGCGCGTGACGTCCCAGGCGCCAAGGCGCCAGGCCAGATCCAGCACCAGCTCATCGCGCAACAAGTCGCTATACCATGGCCCCTCTACTTTCAACAGCGAACTCAGCACCGGCCTGGCAGGGATCGATATCCCCCGCAACTGCAGCGGCGTTGATCGCTGGAAACCGTGCCAGTGCAGGAAGAGGTACAGTGGACTGTCTGCCGCCTGGGCAGCGGTGGCGCTGACCGCGTAGAGCGGCAGCCGGATGGCCTCCATCTGGGCCGTGACGTCGTCGAAGATTTCCTTCAATTAAATCTCCTGTAGCAAGACGATGGCTAATGATCCGATGAAAATGTCCAGTTATTTTAGAAGTTGCCGAACCGGGATTTCAATCCGTCGCTGTTCACGTGGCTGCTGGTGGCCGATAACGACCATCATCCGTTCAGCACTCAGTCAAACTCATCATATTGCGGCAGATTGTCGGTAATGACGTACCACGGCGCCTTGGAGCCGACGAAGATGTGTGCGCTGGGGCGAATGGCCGGTGCGTCGGCCAGCGTTCCCAGCGTGCCGTGCACGTATGCGCCGTCGCGCACCACCGAGAACAGCGGCTGCCGCAGGCCTTGCAATGCACGTCGTGGGCCGCCCGCTCGTCGCCGAAGATCAGCAGGCCGTCGCTGCCCTGCGTGATGTCCAGCTTGCCGCGTTCGATGCCGGCGAAGGGCTTGAAAGCCGAGCCCGTGGCGCGCCGGCAATTGGAGCAGTGGCAGTTCAAGGCATAGACGAATTCATCCTTGACCGCGTAGCGCACGGCGCCACAGAGGCAGCCGCCGGTAAGCGATGGCTTCATGGTTGGCCCGGCACCGGAACACCCCATGCGAAAGCGCTCATTCCACCAACCATAACTGGGCGCCTTCCTTGGTGTTGATCTTCAGCAAGCCGCGCTCCCTGCCTTGCACCGTGAAGATACCGCTCAGGGGCACGCAGTTCTTGCTGGTCAGATCGACCAGCTCCCGGGTGACCTGATCCTTGGTCTGTGCGTTGTCGGCCGTCATGATGACGCGCGTCATTTGTACGCGTGACTGCTGTACCTTGGTGCTTTCGCAGCCGATGTCGCCGTCAAGCAAGACGGTTTCGGCCTGCGCGGTTGCGGCCGACGACAGCAGAATGGCAGTGCGGAGCAAGCTTTTCTTCATGAGGTTCTCCCTTGTTCGAAACTTATAGAATCGGCATGAGGATCTTGATCGTGAACCATGCTCGTCTCCGGCTCCGCTTGGCTATCCGGACATCGCATACGATGCAGGATCCGGGGACAGGCTTATAGTCTAACAAAGGATGACGTCAGGGGAAGAAATGATCTTCGTGCGATGATGGCGTGTGCAAGATCCCGACTTGTGCGGGATGCACGGAAGACTGGCAGACTAACAAAACTGTCGAATGGAAGGGGTGAAGGCACCCGTGCCGACGAAAGGCCGCTGCCGCTTCCCCATACACCCCCAGGCGGTATGCGATACGCCAGTCATCGACGCAAAGGAGCATCGGCATGTTGAAGCACCCTGGGTCATTGGCGCTCTGCGCCCTCTCGATGATGGCCGTCCTGGCAGGAGGCGCCGTCATCGAGGCGCGCGCGGCAGACGCGATGCAAGCAACGCCGCAGGTCATCGCCACCGGACTGGACGCGCCCTGGTCGATCGCCTTCTTCGGCAATACGCCGCTGGTGAGCGAACGCAATTCCGCCCGCGTGCTGGCGCTGGATGGCAACGGCAAGGGCAGGCAGGTGGCGAAGATCGCCGGCGTCAATGGCCGTGGCGAAGGCGGCTTGCTGGGCATCGCCGTGCACGGCGCTTATCTCTACGCCTACTTCACCGCCGGCGCCGAGAATCGCATCGAGCGCTACAGGATCGAGGGCAAGGACGCCGACCTGAAGCTGGGCGCGGGTGAAAAGATCTTCGGCGGCATTCCCTCGGCCAGCTATCACAACGGCGGTCGCCTGGCCTTCGGGCCCGACGGCATGCTGTACGCCACCACCGGCGACGCCGGCGAGAAATCGCGCGCGCAAGACCTGAAATCGCTGGGCGGCAAGATCCTGCGCATGACGCCCGAGGGCCGCGTGCCCAGGGATAACCCCTTCCCCGGCTCGTACGTCTACAGCTACGGCCATCGCAACGTCCAGGGCCTGGCGTGGGCTGGGGATGGCACCATGTATGCATCGGAATTCGGTGAGAACACCTGGGACGAGCTGAACCTCATCCGTCCGGGAGGCAACTACGGCTGGCCCGAAGTCGAGGGCAAGGGCGGCCATCCCGGGTTCATCGATCCGATCCAGCAATGGCCGACCGCCGAAGCCAGCCCGAGCGGCATGGCGATCCTCGGCGGCCACATCTACATCGCCAGCCTGCGCGGACAGCGGCTACGCAAGATACCGCTCTCGGCGCCGGGCACGGCGGCCGAGCTTTACGTGCGGCAATACGGACGTCTGCGCGATGCCGTGGTGACGCCTGACGACAAGCTCTGGATACTCACCAACAACACGGATGGCCGCGGCCAGGCCCGCGCCGGCGACGATCGCATCCTCAGCGTGCCTGGCCTGTGAAGCGCTGGTCGTACTGGTTCAGGTGCACCGCCCAGGCGCCACCGACCGCGGCCAGCGACGCAATGGCCGCAAAGCTGCCGGCCATGCCGACCAGCATGGGCAGGCCGGACTTCACGAAGGGCTGCACCGCGCGCGCGAAGACGAAGGGCAACACCGGCAGGATGCAGGGGCTAATGATGGTCAGCACCCCGCCGAGGAACACCGGCGGGAAGAAAATCATGAATAAGCCGGTAGGGAAACCCGCGATCGAGACCGAGGATAATCAGCGTCCCGCGTCCATCGCATGACAAACGGATGACGGTGTTGTCATTCCCCCTGCTCCCACCGGATTGATGCCGCACCGCACCGCACCGCACCGCACCGCACCGCACCGCACCGCACCGCATTTCAATTGAAACCAACCCCGCCCTTTCTGCAATATCCCGCTAACGGCGTGCCCGCAAACTTCATCCATGCCAGCGATTGATGGCAACCGGCGGCGGCAGAGCCCGGCCTGAATGGCCATCCTGCTTGCCTTGGCAACCTGGATCATTTCAATACGGAGTTATCATGCGTTCACGTTTTGCGGCCTTCACCCTTTCCGCCCTCGCCCTGGTATTCAGCTCGACCGCTTTCGCTGCTTCGGCGCCTAGCGGCCTGGATCTGGCCTTCTCGCCGCACGCCGCCGCCGTCAAGCAGGCTTTGGCCGAGATGCCCCGCGAATCCGGCTCGGCCGCCATGAAGCTGGCCGCCAACACGGAAAGCCCGGCCTGCCGCACGCTGCGCCTGCAAGCGGCAAGCGCCAGTTCCGACACCGGCTCGCAACGCATGCCCTTCCCCGGCGCCGCCCGCGAAGGACGCCATACGATGCAAATGCAATCGGACGCCGGCTACGGCGAGCGCGCCAAGCTGGAATCGCGTTATCTCTCCGAATGCCGCTGAACAACGCGAAGCGCGACAAATCGTCCCCGCAGAAAAAACGCCCGCAGATGCGGGCGTTTTCGTTGCGGTCTGTCGATGCGTCGAGCTCAGACCGGCGCCCGCGCCGCCGTCCGATACGCCTTGGGCGAGGATCCGGTGACGCGCTGCGCGAGCTCCTCGGCCTTGATGCTCAATCCTGCTTCAAGAGATCACGCACCGCATCACGATACCTGCGCAGCGGCCGGCCCAGCATTTTCTCCAGTCCCTCCACCGCACCCGGTTCGCCATGCATGCCGATGGTCTGGATACGCGCCATCATCAGGCGCATGTCATACGCCATCCAGTCCGGGCCATACGCCGCCAATTGCTGCTCGAAACCATCCAGATCGTTGCCGCCATACCGGATTTCGCGCTGCAGTTCCGCGCTCCATACCGCGGCGGCAATCGGGCCTGTTACGATCTCCGGCCCCACCAGTTCCAGCGTGCGGCGCGGCAGCGCATGCGCTGTGTGATGTCGCATGAGCAGCTCGGCCGCCGCTATGTCGGCGATGTCGCGCACGTCAATCATCCCCACGCCGGCTTCGCCGATCGGCATCGGGTAGACGCCATGATGCTCGACCACGGACTTGATACTCGCGTCGTTTTGCATGAAATAGGCCGGACGCAGGATGGTCGCCGACAGCGCCAGGCTTTCTATCATGCGTTCCACCGTGTGCTTGCCGGTGAAGTGCGGGACGTCGGTGTAACGGTCGGCGTGGATCACCGAGAGATAGACGATACGTTCGATTCCGGCCTCCCTGGCCAGGTTCAGCGTCATCAGCGCTTGCGTCACTTCGTCGGGTGTCACGGCGTTGAGCAAAAACAGGGTGCGCACCGACGACAGGGCGGCTCGCATGGACTTGGGGCTGCTCATGTCGCCCACGACTTCAGTCACGCCGCGCGGCAGCACGGCTTTGCCGGGCGTGCGGACCAGCGCCTTGAGTTCGGTGCCGGCCGACGCCAGGCGTTGCAGGATCAGGGAACCGATGGTGCCAGAGGCGCCGGTAATCAGGATGCTCATGGTGTATTCCTTTATTGATGAATGAATGCGGATGGATCAGAGGGTGATGGCGACGACGGTCTTGCCCAGTTGCGGCCGGGTACGATTGCGCTCGATTGCGGCGGGCAGATCGTCGAAGGGAACGACGGCATCGACACGCGATTGCAGGCGGCCGTGCGCGACGTCGTTGGCGATCTCTTGTAGCCGTTCGACGTCGGGCCGGTTCATGAACCACAAGCCGCGGCGGCCGGCGGGTGTGCTCTGCAGGATGGCCGGCGAGGCGGTACTGACGATGGCGCCGTCAGCGGCAAGCACTTGCCAGGAGCGCGCCAGGACATCTCCGCCGACGTAGTCGAGCACCAGGTCGATGTCCTCGACGGCCGCCTCGAACTGGCCGGTCTGGTAGTCGATGGCATGGTCGGCGCCCAGACCCAGCACGTAGTCGACATCGCGGCTCAGCGCGGTGGTGAATACCTTGGCGCCGGCGCGGCGCGCGAACTGCACCGCGAAGCCGCCCAGCCCGCCGGCCGCGCCGTGGATCAGGATGCGCTGACCGGCGCGCACGGGGCCGGCGAAGTGCAGGCTTTGCCAGGCCGAGACGGCAGCGACCGGCAGCGCCGCGGCAGCGGTAAAACTCATCGCGGCAGGCATGAGCGCGAGCTTGGATGCGTCCACCGCCACCAGTTCGGCATAGGCGCCCAGTCCGCCCTGCGGCCCCATCACGCGATCGCCCTTGACGAAGCGGGTGACGCCGGGGCCGACCTGCTCGACCACGCCGGCCAGTTCCAGCCCCAGCACGGCCGGCAGCGCCAGCGGGAAGGCGTCCCTGACGTCACCTTGGCGCACCTTCCAGTCCAGCCCGTTGACGCCGGCAGCGTGCACGCGCACCACGACCTGGCCGGCGGCCGCGACCGGCGCCTCGATGAGGGAAATGACGGTGGCATCGGGACCGCCATACTGCGTCAGCTGCAAAGCACGAATCTGTTTCATGACAACTCCTTGTGGTTGGGTACGGACCTAACGATAAGGAGTTTCATATTCAAAACAAATACCATAAAATATAGACACACTGTATCGATATTGAGACGACATGGACATCAACGCGCTGGCCGACTTCCAACTGGTGGCGACGCATGGCGGCTTCGGCCGCGCCAGCCGCGCGAGCGGACGCTCGAAGGCGACGCTGTCGCGCCGCATCGCTGAATTCGAAGATGCGCTGGGCGTACGCCTCATCGAACGGGGCACGCGCAGCCTGGAATTGACGGAGGCGGGACGGCTCCTGCTGGCGCGCGCCGAAGGACCGATGCGCGAACTCGCCGAGGCGCTGGACGTGGTCAGGGAAGGCGTGGACAAGCCGCGCGGGCGGCTGCGCATCGCGGCGCCGCTGGTCTTTTCGCAGATGGCGCTGGGCGGCATACTCGCGCGGTTCCAGGCCGCCTATCCGGAGGTGGAAGTCGAAGCGGTGGCGGAAGACCGGCTGGTTGACCTGGTGGAGGAGCACTTCGACGTCACCATCCGCATCAATCCGCGCAAGGACAGCGCGCTGGTAGGCAGATGCTTCGCCCGGGACCGGTTGCTGCTTGCCGCCGCCCCATCGCTGCGCGCCCCCGGTGGACGAACCACCCGGCCGGTCTGTGCGCCGGCGGTGGTCATGCCGACCTACCGCGACGGCGACCTGTGGTCTGCCGCCGACCGCAAGCTGGTGGTAGAGCCGCAACCGGTACTGCGCCTGTCCTCTTTGTTGATGGTGCGCGACGCCGCCGCGGCCGGCGCCGGCGTGGCGCTGCTGCCCCAATCCCTGGCGCAGGGCCTGATCAACGAAGGCCGATTGGTAACCTGGGGCATGATCGGCGAGGAGGTCGAACTCTGGGTGCTGCATACCTCGCGCCGGCTGCAGAGTCCGAAGGTGCGGGCGTTCGTCGATTTCATTTGCGCTCAGTATCCGGCCGGGCAGTTCGTTGTGTGATTTCCCGGTATCCACCGGGGAAACAATGGCAAGTTCAATGTCAAGAGACCGGCCAGCTCCCCGCCCCTGATCGGGAAAATGGAAACTGTGCCAAACTCCCCGGATGACATGGCGCCGACGCGGCGCCGCCCTTGAATGAGCGATGGGAAGAGAAGTGAGCAAGGAAGTACAGAGTCCATGTGTTTCGCTGTGCAAGTTGAAAAACGACATCTGCACGGGATGCGGCCGCTCCACCGATGAGATTCGCGGCTGGAAGGGCATGAAGAACAAGGAAAAGAAAGTGACCGTGGAGCGCGCGGCAATGCGCTTGAAAGGGTTCAGGAAGAAAGACAGAAGATAAGAAAAGCCGCTCGCCCCGCCCCCTGACGTGGCGAGGCAAACAGCCGCAGGCGCTTACTGGAAGAAATTCGCCATCACGGCAATCGTTGCCTGGGCTTGCGCTTCCATCAACCAGTGGCCGGAGTCTGGGACATCGCTCTCTGCACATTGGCCGCCGCGGCGCGCGCCACGGTTTCCATGGCGGCGCCGAACGACTTCTCGCCGCCCACGGCAAGCACCGGCATCGGCAGCGGCCCCTGGCCAACGCGCACGTGCAGACGCTTCCCACCGGTGGAGATTTTTCTGTTTGGGGAAGCCGGCCGGGAAGGTGAACCCCTTCGTCGCGGCGCCGGAGCAGACAGAAAGCAGGGAAGCAAGGAATAACAACATGCCACAACGATTGCGCATGTGCCCTCCCGTATCTCGGCTGCCCCCGATGGAGCGCCCACGGATACTGACACAAACCCTGTTTCCTTTCGTGCCTTGCCCCGGATTTTTTGGGGGATGCGTCGAGATGTCAAAAACTAAATTTTTTGCATTAGCTGTCTGGCAAGTTGCAATATTCATCAGAATCTCCAACAGTCCGGCATCGTGCCGGGAGCGCTCTGCGGCAGCATCGATATCATCCCGACGACGGCGACGACTTCCTGATAGAGTGGCGTGGCAGCCGAGATGGCAAGCACCGGAATAGCCCAGTCCTGGCAGCATTTCCCGTAGCCAACCAAGGAGAGATGACATGGATTTGCAACTGCAAGGCAAGCGCGCCCTCGTGAGCGGCAGCACCGCAGGCATCGGTTACGCGATTGCACACACGCTGGCCCGGGAGGGCGCGGACGTGATCGTCAACGGACGCACGCAAGCCAGCGTGGACGAAGCCGTGGAACGCATCAGCGCGGACGCCAAGGGCAAGGTGCAAGGATACGCCGGAGACCTGAGCAAAGCCGACGCGGCCCATGAAGCCGTGCAGCGCCACGCGGGCATCAACATCCTGGTCAACAACCTCGGCATTTTCGAACCCAAGGCCTTCGAAGACATCCCTGATGAAGACTGGCTGCGCTTCTTCGACGTCAACGTCCTGAGCGGCGTGCGCCTCGCCCGCCTCGTCCTGCCGGAAATGAAGCGCGCCAACTGGGGCCGTATCATCTTCATCTCAAGCGAAAGCGCCGTCCAGATCCCCACCGAGATGGTGCACTATGGCATGACCAAGACTGCCCAGCTCGCGGTCTCGCGCGGCCTGGCGGAATCGGTCGCGGGCACCGGCATCACGGTCAACAGCGTCCTCCCCGGCCCGACCAAATCGCGCGGCGTCGGCGACTTCGTGGAGGAGATGGCAAAGGCTAGCGACAAGAGCTTCGCACAAGTCGAAGCCGAGTTCTTCGAGCACGTGCGGCCGACCTCCCTGATCAAGCGCTTCGGCACGCCGCAGGAAGTGGCCTCGCTGGTGGCCTACGTCGCCAGTCCCCTGGCGTCGGCCACCACCGGCGCTGCGCTTCGCGTTGACGGCGGCGTGGTCAAAAGCGCTTTCTGAGCGGGATGGAACGCGCCGGCACTTGATCCCCTCCATCAGGCCTGCACCATTTTCTGATGCAGCGTGGTGGATGACGATCGGCTGGCTCAGGCATTGAACGGCGACTGAACCCTATTCACTAACAGCCGGAGCGGGACGCCCATCCTTGCTCCATTCCAACTAGGCTATGATGCAGCGACGGCCACCCAGGAAAAGTCTTTGCGCAGCGAGTTCTTGATGACGACAACAACAAATATCACCGTTCTGGTAGTAGAAGATGACCGCAACGCGCGGGAAGTCTATTCGCTGGTACTTCAGCTGGAAGGATATACCGTCGTCGGCGCCGACCATGGCCAGCATGCGCTGGACCTCATGGAAAAACATCGTGTCGATGCGATCGTGACCGATTTGCTGATGCCCGTGATGGATGGCCTTGATCTGGCGACGACCGTCAAGTCGGACAGCCGTTATGCCGCCCTCCCCATCGTGTTGCTCAGCGGCAGAGACCTGAAAGAGGAATTCCGGGATATCGAAGTTTTCTCGGCGCTGCTCAAGAAACCATGCTCTGCCGAGGATCTGGCCTCCGCCGTGGCCACGGTGCTGGAGAAGGCGTCGCGATAGCCCATGTTGTCGGGATACGAGGCGTTCTTCCGTAGCGACTAAGCCCTGCGGCTTGAATATCGGCATCCTGCCAGAAGCCGGCGTTGAAAAACTAACAATAAAGAAAAGATAAAGTAACGAATGACCGGCGATCGAAACGCAATCGAGACGTACAGCAAGTTCCTCAGCCTGGTGCGTTGACACAGGCAGGTGGAAATCGGCCTTCTTGATCTCGACGCTTGGGCAGACCTAGATGAATTGATTCGATTAGCGAACGCTGGCAGCCCAAACTTAGGCCGAACGACGATCGACGTGATTATCGCGGCCAGCGACAAGAAGCGTTTCGCATCGAGCGTCGATGGCCGACGAATTCCTGCAAACCACGCCACACCGTCGAGGTTGCACCGGGCCTGCCTCCTGGCATACCGCTGGATACCCTTTATCACGGAACTGCGCGCCGGTTCCTTGAATCCATCTTCGCAAGCGGACTGCATCCCGGAGATCGGCAATGGAAAGGCGCTGGTCGCCGCCTTGGCGGGCTTGGCATCGCTCATCTTCCGGATGGGCTGATTCACGAACATTGGCTTCCGGGGCGCTGGTTCCGGTGCTGACACGCTATCCGATTCCTGTGGCGGGTGCCTATGTGGTCCGCCCGCCCGGCCAGCACGCCGCAAGGGAAGTCAGCGTGCTCACGGACATGCTGATCGAATGTTTCGAGCGCGCGCCATATCTTGCAGAGGCCCACATCGCGAGATAAGTGATAGAGACAAGCCGATTGACAGAAGACTTATTTCAGGCGGGATGGCAGGACCGATGGCCGGGCCCGGCCTTGCCTGAATCAAGAGCGTTGCGGACAGCATGGAGCACCGGATTCTTATCGGAGATGCGGCGTCGAGACGTCACGCCCACCTCAACAAGCCGGCATGTTTCTAAGAATAAGGTCATCGGCTTGCGGCCGGCGGCAGACGTTCTTCGACGCCGGCGACCGCCAGCTTTTCCATACCGCGGCAGGCAGGAAAGCAGCGGTGGTATGCTCTCACTCCTCAGTCCAAATTCCAGGGAAAGCAATGAGCAACGTTCTGACCGTGAGCCTCTACGCAGATAGAGCTCACGTTGAAGTGCATGTCGAGGCGCTGAAGGGCGGCAATTTCACATTGACGCTCAGCGTCAACGGAGAAAGCAAGATCGGGCCTACTGACGGATTCGCGACGCCGCATGAAGTACTGGACTACGCCCTGACTCAATACACCGGATATCCGCTGACCGGTGCATACGTTGAGGGCGGAAAGGGCGAGCTGGAAGCAAGCGCGGCCAATGATTTCGTCCAGAGCTTGGAGAACAAAGGCCTGAGGGCCTTCCACAAATTCCTGCGTGACCTCGGCGCGCAATACGGCATCGCCCCCGCCAACGAAGGCGAGTATCGGACGGCTCACACGACCTGGGTGAACAAGGGCACCCTGTTCGACTCCGCCGTGGCCATCAATAAATTGCGTAACCGTACCCAGGCATAAAACTCACTGCGACGTCTGCCCGGAAATGTCGGCGCGCGCCGCCAGGAACAGACTTCGCAGTCCAATGGAAAAGGCCCGCGATTGCGGGTCATTTTCATGGAAAGACCTCACCGGAATATTAACGACACTCCCGATCAGGACGACCCGCACACGGTTCATGCGTCGCGCGTATTCGCTCCGGGAAGCCTGGGCGAAAGCATTGCTTGTCGTGAGAGGCATTGTACGGGCACCGCACCCCACTCATGCGGGAGAGTTCGGCCAGCATTGAAGTTCCGGCACCGTTCGCGCAGCATGGTCCCGGTCCGGCCGTTCCGCTATTCTGCTTACCGGCAAGCGTTGAACAGTCTGATCGTGTCCCGCTTTGGCGCGGCCACGGGGCTTGACGTCCTGGATATCCTGCTGCGAGTGGTCATGCAGTGCGGATGCAAGAAAAATAAAAAAGCCTGCATGCGCAGGCTTTCGTAAGAGTGATCTGACTACCCACTGAATTCCGACCGGCCAAACAAGGCAATCAGGCAATCAGGCAATGGAATCGTCGTAACCACTGTCATCCAGATCGATGTTGGCCAAGTCGGAAAATTCGTTGCCGCTGTCATTACCGGCCTGAGCCGTATTCTTGTCGGCATCGCTTCCGTAGTAGTTATTGACCGTGGTGTTTTCCACATTCTCCACCGGCGCGCTCAAGCCATTCTGATGCGCCAATCCCGAACCGCCGCCGTTCATCAGATGCTCGATGCCCTGGAACAGAAAGGCGCCGCCCGCCACGCCGGCGGCCGTGGCTGCGACCGTGCCCAGCATGCTGCCCATGCCGCCGCCGAAGAAGCCTGACGATGGGGTTGGCGCAGGAGCGGCCTGGTATTGCGGCGCCGCTTGCACAGGCGCGGGAGGAGGCGTGTAGGCCGGTACCGGACTGGAGCGCACCGGCGCTCCGGGTGCATGTCCCCATGCATTACCGTCGAGAAAACCGGGCGACGGGGCTGCATTGGATTGCAAGGACTGCACCTGATTTTGTAGCGAGGCAATCTGCGCCTTGGATGCGGTGAGCGCCTGCTCCATCAACAGCGCCCGTTGCACCAGCAGGTACGCCGCATCGGGCTGCTGCGCGACGGCGGCGGCGATCATTGCATCGGCCTGGGCGTCTTTGGCGATGCCGCGCACCTGCGTCAGCTGATTGAGGAAATCTTGCAGCGTTTGGGTTTCTTGAGGACTCATGATGCTTGGCTCCCTGCCGTGTATTGCACAACGATGGACATGACACTAAGCGGCCGCCCTCGGACGGCCTCGGGTCTCATTATGCGCGCGATGTCGGCGGCTCTTTGTGTCCGCAACGGCAAACTTCGCAACAGCTTGTAACATCGCCCGCACCGCGAGAAACATTCAGATGGGGCTGATTTGATACCACCCTTCAATCCCGGCAGCCGTTGAACGATTTCAAATACGGCGCGGGGGGAATCCTGATGCGCGGAAAAGCGTCAGGCGTCAGGCGTCAGGCTTCGGGCTTCGGGCTTCGGGCTTCGGCGATGGCCATGCCCGCCGTCAGGTTCCAAGTCATCCGCCGGAGAACGAAGTGGCGAAGTGCGTCATTTGCACGTCCGCTCATTTCTTCAGAATGCTTTCGTCCATCGCCAGCTCGGTGCCGGCAATGATCTGCTGGCGGATGACGTTGCGCAGTTCGCGCCGCTTGCGGGCGCGGGAGCGGTGTTTGGCCTGGATGGATTCCAACGGCTTGTCGGTGAACGGCAAGGGGATGTGATAGAACTCGCGCTCATCTTCGTGGCCGGAAAGCGGCTGCCAGAAACCGCTGTAGTCGAACTCCGGCCCCCTGACATGCCGGCCGCGCCGGCGGCCTATGCCGACCATGTCGTGGATCTCCAGTTTCAGCGCGAACGCCTCGATGGCGGCCAGCAACATGTTGGGCGGCGAGACGTTGTTGCATGACTCGGTCGCGGCGCGGATGTGTTCTATCTTTCCGTTGATGCCTTGGATGCTGCTGACCAGGATGGCGTTGCGCGCTGGTAGCCCGACCAGTTTCCCGGGAGCGATCGTCACGGTAACGATATAGATGTCGGCGCCGTCGCAGTTCATGCAGAACGTGAGGTCACCGTCAAAGTTATAGGAATACGGATAGCGCAGATGAATGCGATACAGGCGCCCGTCTTCCGCCTGGTGTTGCCAGAGGAAGAAACCATCGCCGCTGGCTCTCTTCAGAAAGTCCGGCCTCATCCGGTCGGCCAGCGCGAGGTGATGCGCCGTGGCGACCTGCACGCTTTCCTTGATCGTGAACGCGCCGCGCAAGTAACTGTTGCGCAGATAGCGGTATCTCGTCTTCCAGGTGTAATAAGTTACGTTGGCGATGCCTGCCTTGCGCATCGCGAGTTCAAGCATCCTGTTTTCTTCGCCGAGGAAGAAGATAGAGCAGGCGCGCGCGGCCTTTTTCGACAGCGAGTTGGCGACGCGCAAGAATGGGGTGATCAGGGTCTGGCGACTTATTTTTCCGGTAAGGACAAGTTGCTGGTCGCTATCGCTTTCAGAGATGACAGGGTTCATGGTTGTGAAGGCTGTGAATCCATCGGTGAAATATCCGTGGGCAACGCAGGTTCACTGCAGTCAGGCGCGTTGCTCCTCTGCGGAGACGACGGCTGAATGGATGTTGATTACTCGCATTTATTGATTGCAAGCAATTGCTGACTGACGAGTGGGCCTGAGGGCTGAAATTACGTCGCGACAACTGAGATGAAACGTAAATTTTTGTAGGCGCGAATGGGCTTATTTTCGGTATTTCAGGCGTTGTCGTTTCTGAATTTAAATTCAGGCTCGCATTTCGGACAAAACGCTGACAAGGCATCTTCAGGCGCATGCACCGCCGCCGGTGTTGATCTGGCAAGCGCAAAGGCTGGCATGAAAAAAGCCCGCGACGGCGGGCTTTTCCGGGGAGGATTTTTCTGCGCTCAGCGGCTGATTCGTGCCCTGGCTTCCGGACTCAAGGGCGTGAAAAGATTAACGAGATTCCCGTCCGGGTCCCTGAACAGCAGGGAGCGATTCCCCCAGGGCATGGTGGTGGGCTTTTGCACCAGCGTCGGTTCGATCAATGGCAACAGGCGATCGAATGCCGCGTCCACATCGTCCACGCGAAACTCGATGATGGCCGAGCGGTTCTCTGCCGGCCTGGCCACGTCGGGGCCGAAGAATTGCAGGGTACGGGTGCTGCCCAGCGCCAGCGTGCAACCGGCGGTCTTCAGTTCACCAAAATCCTCCGTGTACATCGTCACGGAAAGCTCGGTGACCTGCTCATAGAAACGACGCAGGCGTTCGAGGTCAGCGGTAATCATGCGGATGGACACCAGATCCATATCAACCTTTCAGAAATTTAATTGATGGCCGCCTTGCGGCGAACCGTCTTTATAAATTCCCCCTCCTGACAACGTGGTGTCAGGAGATCTGGAAAGATCGATGTCATACCGGGCCAGACAGGAAGGCCAGACACAGGAGATTTATTGGCAGCGCCTTTCCTTATCAGTAAAGAATCGCCCTCTCTTCCGCCAGCACGGATGAGCTATTGCTTGCCATGCAATAAGCTCGCCCATGCCAGTCGGAATGATCGGATTGGCAATGCGCAACCGCACCCATCGACGAAAATCGTCATCGGGATTGAACATCCCGAGACCGGTCCGCCTCCTTATCAGATGAGATTACGCCGGCAAAGCGCTTCGTTCTGAAAAGACCTCAAAAACCCCAGTTGGGCATCCATTTTTCATACTTTGATAGACTGGAGTGCACAGTTTGTTGTAACTATCAATTGTTGCTACATTGACATCATCATATTTGGCCGATATTTATGGGGCGCCGTCTTCCACCTTTGGATTTACTAGTGAGCTTTGAGGCGGCTGCACGGCAGTTGAGCTTTTCGAAGGCTGGAGAGGAAATCTACGTCACGCAGTCCGCCATCAGCCGCCAGGTCAAGAAACTGGAGGAATCGCTGGGCTTCGTCCTGTTCGAACGTCTGCACCGCGAGCTCAAGCTCACCGAACAGGGGCAGATCCTGTACGAGGCCGTGCGCGATTCGCTGGAATCCCTTTCCCAGACGGTGGAAAACCTGAAGCAGGAAAGGTCCCTGTGCCGCGTCAAGGTCTCGACCAACAATCCATTCGCTGCGCTGTGGCTGGTGCCGCGGCTGGCGGATTTCCGCGAAGCACATCCGGAAATCGAGCTGGACATCGATTCCAATAATCGCCTGGTCGATCTCAAACAAGAGATCTTCAATGTCGCGATCCGCTACACCACGCCGGAAGCCGTCAAGGCCGAAGACCACCTCTACCAGTCGGGCGAAGACATCTTCCCTGTCTGCAGCCCGGCCCTTCTGAAGAAAATGGGCGGCAGCCTCGACAGCATCGAAAGCCTGACGTGCCAGACCCTGCTCCACCTGAATGACCCCAAGGGCGCATGGCCCTGGCTGCAATGGACTAACTGGTTCGAGTCCGTCGGCTATACCCCCGCAGTCGGCAAGGGCTATCGCTTCAGCCACGTCGATCAGATGATCCAGGCTGCCGCGATGGGCCAGGGGATCGCCCTGGGCAGCTCTCCCCTGGTGGATGCGTTGCTGGAATCGGGTGCGCTGGTCGCACCCTTCGAACACTCGGTCAACAGCCCGCGTTCCTTCATCGCCTGCTTCGGTCCGCGCAAGACCGAATCCACGGTCGCCTTCATCGACTGGGTCCAGAAGACCATCCACGCATGCCGCTCCAACCGCTTGAACCAGGCGCCCAAGACCGACGAAGGCTGACGCCCGATCTCAGGCGGCCGATCGCAACTGCTCGCCATAGTTGGAACTGTAGAGCCGCGCTGCCAGCAGCTTGGCGACACTGGCGATGGATTCCATGCGCGTGGGATTCATGTGCGCGCGCAGGTCGGTCTCGACGTGCACCAGCCCATCCTTGGTCTTCGCGGCGCAGCTTTCCAAGGCTTGCTTGAGCGTCGCCCTGTCGCCGATGCCCTTGAACACATCCTCGGGCCAGGTTCCGAGGATAGGATCTTCGGGAACCACCAGCGCCTTGATCCGGGGCCATTGCATTTCTCGCAACAGGCTGATGGTCTCCGGCGCATCCAGGTCCGGGCGCACGCGCCCTTTCACGAAGGAAGTCGCGGTATTGGTCAGGTGCTCGATGCAGGCGTAATCCGCCTGCAGATCGACGAAGGCGAGGAGTTCCACGTTGCGCGCGCCGGGGAACAGTTCCTGGCTAGGCCGATACGATCCTTCGCTGGCGACGGCCCGAGGCACGCAGGTGATCTGGCAAGCGCGCCGCGCCTTTTCCAGCACCGCGTCGAAAGCAGTGCCGTGACGACGGATGTCGCCGGAGAATGTACCCAGGGCATCGGTGTCGTAACCGACCGGCAGTAGAACCTTGAATCCCAGCTTGGCCAGCATCGGGCCGAGGATGGCTTCCTTGCCGTGCATGGTCGCGATCAGCACGGGCATGCCGTTGTCGGGGCCTGCCACGTGCTCCAGGGAGATGTCGCCCGGCATGTCTTCCCGGGTCTTTTCAAGTGATTTGAGAACGCTGATGGTCATGGTGTTTTATCGGACGGAATGGAGATGAAACGCGTCAGCTGATCGCCGGCGCATAGGCGGCTTCGGCGGCCAGGGTCGTGATGCGGGAGAACGGCTCGAGGATCTTGAGCGCGTGTTCATGCATGGACTGCTCGGAAAAGCTGGTCGAAGCGCGAGCCGCGCACGCGTCTCCCACGATGGAGAACTTGTGGCCGCGGTTGTATCCATCGATGATGGTGGACAGGCAGCACATGGTGGTGCCATAGCCAATGACCACGAACTCATGCTTGGGATGCGCGGCGACGAATTGTTCGAAAGCCGGCGAAGAGAAGGAAGAAATATTATTCTTCACGGCCAGCGCTTCGCCTTCCAACGGAGAAAAACCATCGACGAACGCCGAGGTCTCCGATGCCGGATTGAAGATCTCCCCTTCCTGCGCATGCTTGACGTGGACAATGGGCCAACCATTTTCCCGTGCCACGTTCAACATGGCCATGGCATTTTCCAAGGAGCCGCCAATGCCTTTGATATGGAAGCGTCGGCCGGGCGTGGTGTATTCCTTCTGGATATCGATGACGACGAGTGCTTTCACGACAATTCCTTAAATGTAAAAATTGATGGCGATCATTGTTTGGGGTGCGCTGCTCAATTCGCGTGCAGCGAGCTCTCCACGGAGGAGCGGTGCTCCAGCGGGCCGGCGGAGAACGGCGAGTTCTCCGGTCGGTTCAGCAGCATCGGGTTGATGCCGATCTGCTTGGACGGTTGCGCATGCGGCTCCGTATCGGAGAGCACCATTTCCGCATATTCGTAATCCGAAAAGCCGAAGTTGCCGCCGACCGGCTGGAAGCCGTATTCGCGATAGAAGTTGGCATAGCGCAGCTGCGCATGCAGATAGAACTGCGAAAAACCTTTCTGGCGGCACAACTGCAGGATGAAAGTCAGCAGGCGATGACCGTAGCCTGATCTTGCCCCCGTTTCACGGACACCCCTATAAGCGATTAACTATCGCAATAGGAGGTGGACGATGACCAAGAGCAAGGCAGGCAGAAAGGGGCAGGAGTTCAGCCTGGAGTTCAGGCAGCAGGCACTGTTGCGAGCGGCCACAGAAGGGGTAACCACGGTGGCTCGTGATCTGGGGTTGCAGCCTGCCCAGCTGTACAGTTGGCGCGCCCAGGCGCGGCGGCACGACCAGGACGATCAGGCACAACGCTTGGAGTTGGCCGAACATGCACGGCTCAAACGTGAAGTGGCGCGGCTGGAGGAGGAGAACGCTTTC
>WNDX01000097.1 GCA_009914615.1 Herbaspirillum frisingense | reverse complement strand
GCAGGCCAAGGCTCATGTGTTTGACTACATTGAGGTTGACTACAATCGGATCCGGCTGCACTCGACCCTGGGCTACCTCAGCCCAGAGCAGTACGAGCTGGCCAATGTCGCTTAGATAGGTGTCCGTCAATCAGGGGCAAGATCAAACAGATCCGACACCATGGGCGCGCAGGCCCGAGCCGCCATGCGACAATTGGCGCATGAGCAATATCCTCACTTCTCCCCGCAGCGACGACGAAGTCGCCGCCCTCACCCAGGCTTGGCTGGAACAGGCTGTCATCGGCCTGAACCTGTGCCCGTTCGCCAAATCCGTTCACGTGAAGAAACAGATCCGCTACAAGGTCAGCCGCGCCGTCGAATGGGACGCGCTGAGCCAGGATCTGGAAGAAGAACTGACGCTATTGGCCGGTGCCGACCCCGAGGATATCGATACCACGCTGCTGATCATCCCGCTCGCATTAGCCGATTTTCTGGAATACAACGATTTCCTGGACTGGGCCGACCGCATCCTGGAACGCCTGGGGCTGGATGGCGAGTTGCAGATCGCCAGCTTCCATCCGCGCTACCAGTTTGCCGACGCGCAAGCCGACGATATCGAGAATTACAGCAATCGCTCGCCTTTCCCCATCCTCCATCTGTTGCGAGAAAGCAGCATCGACCGGGCGGTCGCCGCCTACCCCGAAGCAAGCGCCATTTTCGAGAAAAACATGGCTACCTTGCGGAAACTGGGCCTATCAGGCTGGAATGCACTGCCATTTGTCGTGTCAGATAAACAAGCCTAACAAATCCGCAAAAAATCCTGTTAATATCTGTTACAAATTCGAAAATGAGTTTCTGCAACTATTGTGGAATAGAATTTTCTGACTTAATGAAAAATGTGCAATTATTTCTATATAGACATAGAATTAACGTTGTGCTGAATATAGCGTTTAAGCGCACTTGGTCAGAGAACTCAATGCCGCTGTTTTGAAGTCGTTCTTTGATAGGGCTAGTCGATATCTTGCAGAAAAAAGGCCGCGAGCCTTGGCCTCAGATAGAGTTAGTCGCGTTTTGCAGTTTTACCAACAATTAATGCTTAGGCGTTACAGCCTTCACAAACATCTGCATAATGGAACGTCCCGATCATGACTACAACTACCGATACTGCTGAAACCAACTCCATTTCCGATCACGTCAACTACGATCCCAACCACCTGTTGGACGCACTGATCGAGAAGCTGCACCTGAAGAACGACGCTGCGCTGTCGCGCGCCCTGGAAGTCGCTCCGCCGGTGATCAGCAAGATCCGCCACCGCCGCCTGCCGGTGGGCGCGTCGCTGCTGATCCGCATGCACGAGGTAAGTGAGCTGTCGATCCGCGAACTGCGTGAACTGATGGGTGATCGCCGCGAGAAATTCCGCATCAGCGACAAGCAATTCAAACCGAAGCCGGCATCGGCTCCGGGTGCCGCGCCGACGTCCGGCAGCGCAGAATAAGAAAACGGAGCCTGAGGCTCCGTTTTTCGTTGACGTCCCTGAAAATCACAAGGCCGCGCCCGGCGATACGTCTGGCGCGGCCTTGCCATTGGCGCATCATGATCAGGCAGGGAATACGCCGGTGGACAGGTAGCGGTCGCCGCGATCGCACACCACGAACACGATCGTCGCATTCTCCAACTGGTGCGACAGGCGCACCGCCACTTCGCAGGCGCCGGCGGCCGAGATGCCGCAGAACAGGCCTTCGGTCACGGCCAGCTTGCGCGCCATGTTTTCGGCTTCGGCCTGGCTGACCGATTCGGTCTGATCCACGCGCGACTTGTCGAAGATCTTGGGCAGGTAGGCTTCCGGCCATTTGCGGATGCCGGGAATGGATGAGCCTTCTTCCGGCTGGGCGCCGACGATCTGCACCTGCGGATTCTGCTCCTTCAGATATTGCGACACGCCCATGATGGTGCCGGTGGTGCCCATGGCGCTGACGAAGTGGGTGATCGTGCCCTTGGTGTCGCGCCAGATCTCGGGGCCGGTGGTCTCGTAGTGAGCCAGCGGATTGTCCTGATTGGCGAACTGGTCGAGGATCAGGCCCTCGCCGTTCTTCTGCATCTGATCGGCCAGGTCGCGCGCATATTCCATGCCGCCGCTCTTGGGCGTGAGCACGATCTTCGCGCCGTACGCGGCCATGCTCTGGCGGCGCTCTTCCGACAGGTTTTCAGGCATCAGCAGCACCATCTTGTAGCCGCGCATGGCGGCCACCATGGCCAACGCGATGCCGGTATTGCCGCTGGTGGCTTCGATCAGAGTGTCGCCCGGCTTGATCTGGCCGCGCGCCTCGGCGCGGGTGATCATGGAATACGCGGCGCGGTCCTTGACGGAACCGGCGGGATTGTTGCCTTCCAGCTTGCCCAGGATGATGTTGTTGCGGCGCTTGGCCTCTTCGCCGCCGATGCGCGGCAACTGGATCAGCGGGGTGTTGCCGATGGTGGATTCGATGGTCGGGTAGGACATCTGCTTGGCTTTCCTTGCGCGATCGTGCTCGGATCGTTCTTTGGTCGAAAGGGTTATTTTAATATGACTCTTTAGCATGTGCCGTCGGTGCAACCTAACAAGATGCTTATATAGATATAGCCAATTCGTTTAAAGGCCGGCCCACGGACGCCACATCCGGCCCGATGGCATACACTGGCGGCAAGCATCCAGACAAGAACAAGCAAGCGGCGCCCTCATCTGCGCGAGCACATGGAGACAGCATGCATACCCACGAGATCGTCAACCAGGTCCCGGACCTGAAGAACTACAACCTCTACACCAGCGACGCCGCGCTCAGCGAAGGCGTGCAGCGCGAGGGCGCCGGTTGGCACGCCTGCACCCTGACCAGCCACGGCGCCGAGCTGGGCAGCGCCGAAGTGATCGGACTGGCTGAACTGGCCAACCGCCACACGCCCGAACTGCATACGCATGACCGCACCGGCCATCGCATCGACGTGGTGGATTTCCATCCCTCCTGGCACGCGTTGCTGGAACTGCTGCGCAAGGCAGGGCTGCATGCCTTGCCCTGGATGCAGCCCGGCGACGGCGCCCACGCGGCGCGCGCCGCCGGCTATTTCATGCACGGTCAGATCGAGGCAGGCTCGCTGTGCCCGACCACCATGACCTTCGCCGCCATCCCGGTGTTGCAGCAGGAACCCGCACTGTTCGAACAACTGCGCGGCCGGCTGTTCGCGCGCGAACACGACGGCCGCGACCTGCCCATCCAGCAGAAGCGCGCCATCCTGATCGGCATGGGCATGACCGAGAAGCAGGGCGGCTCGGATGTGCGCAGCAATGCCTCGATCGCCATGCCCATGGATCCGGTGGCCGGCGGACGCGGCGCGCCCTATCTGCTGTCCGGACACAAGTGGTTCTTCTCGGCGCCGATGTGCGACGCCCATCTGATGCTGGCGCGCACCGAGAACGGCCTGTCCTGCTTCTTCGTGCCGCGCTGGCTGGCGGACGGCGCACGCAACCCGGTGTTGATCCAGCGCCTCAAGGACAAGCTTGGCAACCGCTCCAACAGCAGCAGCGAAGTCGAGTTCGAAGAAGCCATGGGCATCATGGTCGGCGACGAAGGCCGCGGCATTCCCACCATCATCGAGATGGCCAATCACACCCGCCTGGATTGCGTGATCGGCAGCGCCGCGCTGATGCGCCAGGCGCTGGTGCAGGCTATCCACCACGCCCGCCATCGCAGCGCCTTCGGCCGCCGGCTGGCCGAGCAGCCGCTGATGCGCAACGTGCTGGCCGACCTGGCGCTGGAAAGCGAAGCCGCCACCATGCTGATGCTGCGCCTGGCGCACGCCTTCGACGCGCCCGACGATGCGCTGCAGCGCGCCTGGAAGCGTATCGTCACGCCGGCCGCCAAGTTCTGGATCTGCAAGCGCGCGCTGGAGTTCGCCGGCGAATGCATGGAAGTCTGGGGCGGCAACGGCTATGTCGAGACCGGGCCGATGGCGCGCCTGTATCGCGAAGCGCCGGTCAATTCGATCTGGGAAGGCTCGGGCAACGTCATGTGCCTGGATGTGTTGCGCGCCGTGGAACGCGAGGCACAAGGTTTCGCGCTATTGCTGGAACAGTTGGAGCAGGCCGCGGCAGGCCATGACTTGCTGGAAGAACGCCTGCGCAACCTCAAGCAGATGCTGGCCGCGCCGCCCGAGCAACGCGAAGCGCTGGCGCGCCGCTTCGTGCAACAACTGGTGTTGGCGCTGCAAGGCATGCTGATGCTCCGGCACGCGCCGGCAGCGAGCGCCGATGCCTTTCTCAGCGGGCGTTGCGATGCCGACGGCGGCCGCGTGTACGGCACGCTGGGCTTGTCCACGGCCGCCGCGCAGGCGGCCATCGTGGCGCGCGCGTGGCCGGCGCAATGAAGCGCAGCCGCACGCCATCACGCGCGTAGCGCGCTCACAGCGCCAGCACCAGCCGCTCCTGCGCGGCCCAGGACACACACGTGCACAGGCCCTGCGCGCGCATGCCCGGCGTCAGGCAGACATCGCGATGCAAGGGTTCACCCTCCACCACCTGCGCATAACAGCTGCCGCATTCGCCGCGCTTGCACTCGTAGGAAACGAAGACATCGGCCGCGATCAAGGCATCCAGGATGGAGGTGCCCGGCGCCACCTCCACTGTCATCTGCGACAGCGACAATTCCACCATCAGCGGCGCATCGCCGTCATGGACGCGCGGCCCGAAGCTCTCCACGTGTATCGCGTTGGACGGCCAGCCCAGGCGCGCGCCGGTTTCCGCCAGCGCTTGCAGCAACGCCGCCGGCCCGCAAGCATAGACGGCATCGCCGCTGCGGTATTCACCGAGTAGCTGCGCGAGATCGGCGCGCCCCGATTGCGCCGACAAATGCACGGCCAGCGCGCCCTCCGGCAATGCGCGCAAGTCATCCATCAGCGCCAGGTGGTCGCGACTGCGCGCAAGGTAGTGCAGCACGAACTTGCGTCCCTGCGTCTGCAAGGCATGGGCCATCGAAATCATCGGCGTGATGCCAATGCCGCCGCCGATCAGCAGCACGCGCGCATCGGTCGCGGACGGCGCGGGACGCAGCGGGAAATCCGGGAACGGCCCCTCCACATCGATCCCGCTGCCGACGACCAGGTCATCGTGCAGCGCGCGCGAACCGCCTCGACCGCTCTCTTCGCGCTGCACGGCAATGCGGTACACCGCCGCCGGACCCGGCGCACCGACCAGCGAATAGCGGTTCTCGTATTCCCGGCCATCCGCGCCGACAAAGCGCAGCCCGATGTGCGCCCCGGCCGGCCAGGCGGGAAGCGGCGCGCCGTCGGGATGGCGCAGGTGGAATTCCTTCACGGAGGTACCGTGGGCAATGATGTCGGCGATGACGTAACGCATGGCGAGGTCCTTAAACAATGGGGAAATTCACGGAGTAATCGATGGAGCAACGGGTGGATTGAAGGGAGAGGCATCGAGGTATTCCCACTCCAGCGGCTGCAGCGTGTCGCGCAGGATCCATTCGTCCACCTTGAATTGCAGGTAGCGCCCGGTGCCGCCGGTTTCGTTGCCGGGATCGTCCTGGTTCCACAGCACCGAGGCCGTGCCGGTGAGCTGCAGCATGCGACCGCTGGCGAAATCGGGAATGCACAGGCCGGCGCGCGGATCCAGCCGGACGTTGCCGAAAGTGTTGAACAGACTGTTGCCGTTGAAATCGGGTATGCGCAGCGTGGTCTCATCGACGATGTGCACGAAGCCGGCGCCGCCGCCGCGATGCGAAGCGTCGGCGCCGGTCTCGGCGTGACGGCTGGCCACGAACAGGGTGTCGGCGCGGCGCACGATCTCTTCCACCATGCCGCGCAATACCGTGCCGCGGGCCGCCTGCACCGGCAGGCTGGGTTCGCCCATCACGCGCAGTTGGCGGCGCTGGATGTAGCGCGGGCAGTTGGGATAGGCCTCGCGTATCGCCACCTCGGCGCCATCGGCGTCGAAGCGCTCGATGCGGCCATTGACGCGATAGCGGCGGCGCGATCCCAGTTCGATGAACAGCATGCCGACGTCGCGGTTGCGCGCGATGTTGCGCCACAGGGGATCGGCCTGGTCGCGTTCTTCCCGCGCGACGTTGACGGAAATCGCGCTGCCGTCGGCAGTGCTGACGAAGCCGGGCTTGCCGAACACCAGCGAGGCCCATGGCCGGCCATCGTCGTCGATGCTGCCGAACACCGCCATGAACTGCTTGGCGATGAAGGGACGCGCGCCGCCGATCACGGTGTCGCTGACCATGACGGCATTGCGGTCGGCGATGGAGGCTTCGCCGGCGCTGTGCTGGACGTCGCGTTCGCCGCTGTGAAAGCTGCTGGTCTTGTCGCTCATGGCGTTCTCCCGTGGAGCGGCCGCCGATGGGCGTGCCGCCATTGAATTGCTGATGACGGCATTTTGCGAAATAATGCGGCGGACAAGAATAGCCGTCCCAGACAAGTCACCATTTCGCGGGAGACAATAATGGATCAGATCCACCTGATGAACGTCTTCATGGCCGTCGGCGAGGAAGAGAGCTTCGCCGCCGCCGCGCGCCGCATGGATCTGTCGCCGGCAGCGGTGACGCGGGCCGTCTCGGCACTCGAAGAAAGGCTGGGCGTGAAGCTGCTGCTGCGCACCACGCGCAACGTGCGGCTGACCGAAGCCGGACGCCGCTACCTGGACGACACCCGCAACATCCTCGCCAGCATCGAAGAAGCCAACGAAGCCGCGGCCGGCGTCAACTCGGCGCCGCGCGGCAATCTCTCGGTCACGGCGCCGGTGCTGTTCGGCAAGTCCTTCGTCATGCCTTGCGTGGTGCGCTTTCTCCAGCAATATCCGGAAGTGGAAGTCTCGGCCTACTTCCTTGATCGCCTGGTCAACATGATGGATGAGGGCATCGACGTCGCGGTGCGCATCGGCAATCTGCCGGATTCCAGCCTCAAGGCCTTGCGCGTGGGCACGGTGCGGCGCTTGCTGTGCGCCTCGCCCGGGTATCTCGCGCAGCATGGCGTGCCGCGCCATCCGGCCGACCTGCTGCGCCATACGGTGATCGCCGCCAGCGGCATCTCGCCGCGCGTGGAATGGAAGTTCGGCGCGGAAAACGATCCCACCATGGTGCGCATGAAGCCACGCCTGACCGTCACCAGCAACGATGCCGCCATCGAGGCCGCGGTGGCCGGGCTGGGCATCTGCCGCCTGCTGTCCTACCAGGTGCCGGAAGAACTGGCGGACGGCCGCCTGCAGGTGGTGCTGCCGGAATACGAGGAAGACCCGTGGCCGGTGCACGTACTGCATCGGGAAAGCAAATACGGTTCGTCCAAGGTACGCAATTTCATCGATCTGCTGGCCGAACACTTGCGCGCGCATCCTGCGCTGAAATGAGCCGCATCATTACGCGCGGCGAAAGAATCAATTGAGCCGCGCAGGATTTCTCCGTTCCCGGGCGCTGCCTAGAATGCGATCGCATCTGCTGCACGACGCAGCCGATAGATCCGATCGACACCATAGCCCCCATTTCCAAGGAGCATCATCATGAAAGCAGCCATCATCATCCTGTCCGATCCCAAGGCCGGCGAAGAAGCGCTGGGCCGCCTGTTCAACGGCCTGGCCGCGGCCTACGACTTCACGCACAAGGGCATCGAGACCGGCATCTATTTCCAGGGCACCGCGACCCGCTGGCCCGGCGTGCTGGCCGACGCCAGGCATCCCATCCACGCCCTGTTCAAGGCGGTCGAAGACAAGGTGGTGGGCGTCTCCTGCGGCTGCGCCGATGTCTTCGGCGCCCGCGAAGACGCCGAGCAAGCCGGCTTCGACCTGATCACCGACAACAGCGTGCCGGGCACGTCCGGACTGCCGAGCATTGCCCGAATCGCGGCGGACGGCTATACCGTGTTCAGCTTCTGATCCCTCCTCCCCGGCGCATGGATGAGACATGCGCGGGGAGCGTATTTCCTCTACGCATCGGAGTCGCCGGCATTGATAAATCACTCGCTCTGGCGCTGGATCACCCGGCTCCCTGCCTGCCTTCCCTGAACTTTCGCGGCGACGCTACACACCAATGCAAAGTGAACAGGAAGTTACGCCTTTTCATTGCTAATATTGTGTTTCATCCGTACCTCGCCGGGACGGTCCCGGCATGTTTCTTCTCTAACAACCGAGGATAAACCACCATGAAACTCGCCGACTTCAAAATAAGCACCCGCCTCTACATTGGTTTTGGCATCGTCGCCGTCATACTGGTGACCCTGATATCGGTTGCCTATCTCAACTTCAACCGATTGAGCACCGCCAACGAATGGAACACCCACACCTATGTCGTGCGCGATGAGATCAAGGGCACGCTGGAAAGCCTGCTCAACATCGAATCCGGCCAGCGCGGCTTTTCGCTGACCGGCGCGGACGCCTCGCTGGAGCCGCTGAACATCGGCATGAAGAGCTTCGCCGCCCATCTCGGCAAGGCGCGCGAACTGACCGCCGACAATCCGGTGCAGCAAGAGCGCCTGCGCAAGCTGGGCGAGGCCGAGCAGCGCTGGATGAGCGCCGCCATCGAACCGGCGCTGGCGATGCGGCGGGCGGTGCGCGACGGACGCGAGCAGATGGAAAGCGTGGTCGCCTTCGAACAGGCCGGCAAGGGCAAGAACGAGATGGATAGCATGCGCGCGCTGATCGCCGAGATCGACAAGGCCGAGGGCGACTTGCTGGATCAACGCGCCAGGGACGCCGCCACGCTGCAGGCGCTGACCGGCGCTACGCTGATCGTCGGCGGCCTGATCGCGGTGGCGCTGGCCATCGCCCTGGCGGTCTGGCAAGCGCGCAATATCACGCGCCCGCTGGCCACCGCCGTGGCGCTGGCGCGCCAGGTGGCCGACGGCGACCTGAGTGCGCGCATCGCGGTGCAATCCAGGGACGAGACCGGCCAACTCATCGCCGCGCTCAAGGACATGAACGACAGCCTGGTGCGGATCGTCTCCGGCGTGCGCCAGGGCACCGACACCATCGCCACCGCCTCCTCGCAGATCTCGACCGGCAACTTCGAGCTCTCGGCGCGCACCGAGCAGCAGGCCAGTTCGCTGGAACAGACCGCGTCCTCGATGGAAGAATTGACATCGACCGTGCAGCACAACACCTCCAACGTGCGCGAGGCCAACAGGATGGCGCAGGAAGCCACCGACATCGCCGGCACGGGTGGCACGGTGGTCAACCATGCGGTGGAAACCATGTCCGCCATCAACGAGTCCTCGCGCAAGATCGTGGACATCATCGGCGTGATCGACGGCATCGCCTTCCAGACCAATATCCTCGCGCTCAATGCGGCGGTGGAAGCGGCGCGCGCCGGCGAACAGGGGCGCGGCTTTGCGGTGGTGGCATCGGAAGTGCGTTCGCTGGCCCAGCGCTCGGCCTCGGCCGCCAAGGAAATCAAGCAGCTCATCGGCGACTCGGTGCAGCGCGTCGATTCCGGCAGCAAGCTGGTCAACGAAGCCGGCCGGACCATGAACCAGGTGGTGGAAAGCGTGCGCCGCGTCGGTCAGATGATCGGCGAGATCAGCAGCGCCAGCGAAGAACAGCGCTCCGGGATCGAGCAGGTGAACCAGGCGGTGGTGCAGATGGATCAGGTGACACAGCAGAACGCGGCGCTGGTGGAAGAAGCCGCGGCGGCCTCGCAATCGCTGCAGGAACAGGCGCAGAAGCTGGCGCAGATGGTGGGGGTGTTCCGGCTGCCGGCGCAACTGGAGACGGCAAGCCAGACGGCTTCCGTGCCGGTGGAGCAACGCAGGCGCTGGCCGATGCTGGCGGGACGCGCCTGAAAAGCGGCAGCGCCTCGCGAACCCGGTGGCGCGCGAGCGCCGCATCGCACCGCCGATGCGGCTTGCGTTCATTGCGCCGCAAGCCGTTTTCCGATGCGCTTATCTGCTTACCTGCTTACTTGCTTACTTGAACACCACGGCTAGCGCCAGGGCGGCGATGGCTGCGGAGAACCATTGCATGGGGATCCAGAACAGGGTGTGCTTCTTCTTGAATTCGAATTGCTCGCCGGTCTTGGGATCGACCAGGATCTGCCCCGGCTTGCCGTTCAGCTTCGCGCCCACCCACCACACCACCGCCGCCGAGGCCAGCAGCGCCGCGCCGATGAACAGCGGATGTCCGGAATAAAAGCCCTGCTCGAAGAGGGAGTCCGATGCCAGTTGGGCCGCCAGCGATATCAGCAGCGGAATGACCAGCGCGAGAAAGCCCATGCCTTGCCAGATGATGATCACGAATGTTCCCCCATGGAAATATTATGAGAGCGCATTCTATCTCATTGAACGGGAATATCGGAAAAATCGCGCCATGTCCGCGCCTGGCCCGGGCAGATACCCTCTTCTCTCCCACCTCCGGTTATACGTGCTCAGACGCCGCGCACCAGTTGCTCGAACAGCTCGCTCGTCCCCATCTGGCCGCCCTTGAGCATCAGCTCCATGCCATCCAGATGCGCGGCCTCGGCATGGGCCCGGCACAGCGCGACGCCGGGAGACAGATTACCCAGATACGATAGTCCCCAGACATCCAGCGCCCGCAACGCATGGCTGGAGGTATCGCCGCCGGCGATGCCCACCCGCGTCACCGGCGCGGCCTGCAGCACGCGCCTGAGCAATTCCCCACAGGCCCGCGCCAGCGCGTGCGAGGCGCCGTTCCCTTCCAGCAGCCGGCGTTCGTCGTCGTGCGCGGCGGTGCACGCCAGCATGTTGCGGCCCGCGCGCAAGCCAGCGGCGATGCGCTCGACCGTGGTGTCCAGATAATCCGCGCTGCCTTCGTACAGCCGCTGCGAATCGAGCAGCAGCTTGTCGTAGGACTGCGCGGCGCCAACCTGCAAGGCCGTGATCGGCGACAGGCTGCCGGCCAGTGCCAGCACCGGCCCGCGCGCCGCGGCAATGCCGCCGGCGCGGTTGGCGACCGGCGCATCCATCCAGCCGCAGGCGCGCCACCAGGCCGCCAGGCTTTGCACCACGCTGCTGGCACCGATGGCCAGCAGTGGCTGGCGGGTGGCCTGGTGCCAGATGACGCGGCCGATGGCGGCCAGATCGGCTTCGTCGGCCACGTCGAACAGCACGGCATCCGGCCGCGCTTCCAGCAAGGCGGCAACGCGCGCTTCCAGCGCGTCGGCATCGGCGTACGCGGGATAGTGCACCGCCGCCACCTGCAACTCTTGGCGCCGCAGATGCGCGCGCATGTCGGCCTCGTCCATCGGCGTGACCGGATGGCGGCGCATGGTGGGATGACGGTCGATGCGCACCACTTCGCCGCCGGCCTTCTCGGCGGCGAACAGTTGGCTGAACAGGCAATAGCGGCGCAGGTTGGGCTGGCCGCCGACGATGGGCACGAAGGCGTTGGCAATGCGTGCGCGCCACACCCGCAAGGCGACGCCGATGCTGCCGACATGCGGCGCACTGTCGAAGGTGGAGCAGATCTTGTAGTGCGTGACCGGCGCGCGCAGGCCGGAAAAGAAAGCCGACACCGGCTCCAGCTCGGCGCGCATCTGCTGCGCGTCCATGGAACGCGCGGCGCCGGCGATGCCCAGACAATCCAGTTGTCCGGCCGCGCGCAACTGCCCGGATCCCGGCACGCGCAGGAACAGCAGGCTGCGCAATCCCGCCAGCGTGGCCGTGGCCAGCGTGTCGGTGGCGCCGGTGAAGTCGTCGCCGTAGAAGGCGATCTTCGGCCGGCCGTCGAGAAAGGCCGTCACTTCAGCCTGGCGCCGAAGAAATTGATGGCGCGCTGCAGTTCGGGCGCCTGCCTGGCGTATTCGTCCAGCGCGATGCCGGCGCGTGCCGCATCCCACGCCTGGCGCAGGCTGGCGACGCCGGCGGCGGCGCCGTCCGGATGAGCCAGGATGCCGCCGCCAGAGAGGAAGATCATATCGCTGCTGTTGACGGCATCGAAGGTCGGCCGCACCGTACCCGACCACTGGCCGTTGGAAAACACCGGCATGACGGCATCGTCGCCAGCCATCGGCGTCAGGCAGGCGCGCGCCGCTTCCACCACCTCGTCGTTGAATTCGGAGAACTTGCCGTTCAAGCCATGCACATGCAGATGATCCACGCCGGCCAGCCGCCACAGCGCCTGGTACGCCGGAAACGACATGCCCAGCAGCGGCTCGCGCGACATCATGCCGAAGCCGTTGCGGTGGCCGTGCAGCGCCAGCGGCGTGGAGCGGCGCAGGGTCTGGATCGCCGAATAGCCGCACCAGTTCAGGCTGGTCATCACGCAACTGCCGCCCTCGCGCTCGATCAGATCGGCATGGCGCCGCATGGCGTCCACCTCGTCGGTGATGTTGAAGGCGACCATCACGTTGCGTCCGCTCCGATCGCGATAATCGCGCACGCGGCGCATCACCGCGCGCACGCGCTGCTCCAGCGGCGCATGCGCGGGGTTGGCGCAGACCTCGTCGTCCTTGATGAAATCCACACCGGCTTCACACAGACGGCCCACCAGATCGGCGGTCTCTTCCGCCGACAAACCGACATTGGGCTTGATGATGGTGCCCAGCAGCGGCGCATCGACCACGCCGGCCAGCCTGCGCGTGCCGGCGATGCCCTGGCGCGGCAGGTCGAAACTGCGCCGGTAGGCGGCCGGCAGTTGCACGTCCAGCAGGCGCAAGCCGGTGACCTCGCCCAGGTCGTACAGGTTGCCGGCCACGGTGGCCGCCAGCGTCGGCAGGTTGGGACCAACGTTGTCCACCGGGAAGGAGATACGGATGCGCGCGCGACGATACGGCCCGCTTATCCGTTGGCGCTGCTGCCAGGCATTGGGCAGGCTGGGTTCGGCCACGCTCTCCAGCGCGTCGATGGCCAGCACCACGGCACGGGCGCGTTCGCGCAACTGGTCGGTCTCGCCTTCCACGCGCGCAAAGGTGCCGCAGGATTGTTCACCCGCCATCACCTCGGCCACCCTGGCCGGATCCAGCGGTGTTTCGATCAGGTAATCGGCAATGAAGCGGCGGCCGTCATCCGGCAAGTCTGCGGGGCCCATCATCACAGTTTGCTCAGGTCGGGGAAGGCGCGCACCGGATCGCTGCCGTCCCAGTTTTCCGACGATTCGCGGATGATGCGGAACACCTTGCCCTTGGGGCCGGCCACTTCCGACAGTTCGATCACGGTCCCGGGATGGTATTCGGTGTCAAAGTACACGAAGCGGCCGCGCTCGCCGACCTCGCCGCTCATGCCGACCTTCCAGCCGCGATCCAGCAGCAGTTGCAGATCGCGGTCGAAATCCTCGGTCCAATAGGCCACGTGCTGCAGGCCGGTCTGCCCGTCCTTCATGAAGTCGCGGTACATCGAGGGCGTGTCGCTGCGGGCCTGGATCAGTTCGACCTGCACCCCGCCCGAATTGGCCAGCGCCACCGAATTGTGGATCTCGTAGGGCTGGTCCTTGTAGCGGTAGTTCTTCAGCGGCACCCGTTCCATGTAGTAGAACGGACCGACGCCCAGCACCTCGGTCCAATACTTCATCGCGGCGGCGATATCGGCCACGACGTAGCCCAGTTGTTTGATCTCTCCGAGAAAGCGGCTCATGCTTATCCTTGGTTGCGTTGGGTTCAGGCCAGCTTGCCGGTGTACTTTTCCAGCAGCGCCCAGGCCTCGTCGCCGAACTTCTTGTGCCACTCGGCGTAGAAGCCGGCGCTGCGCAGCTTGGCGCGGAAGGCGGCGTTGTCGATCTCGTTGAATTGCAGGCCCTTGGCTTTCATCTCGGCCACCAGCGAATCATTGAGCGCCTTCACATCGACCCGCTGCTTGACGCCGGCGTCATTGATGTTGCGCGTGACGATTTCCTGCAGATCCTTGGGCATGCGGTCGAAGGACTTCTTGTTGCCCATGAACCAGAAACCGCTCCAGACGTGATTGGTCATGGAACAGAACTTCTGCACCTCGTAGAACTTCACGGTGGAGATCACCGCCAGCGGGTTTTCCTGTCCTTCCACGATCTTGGTCTGCAGCGCCGAATACACTTCGGCGAAGTTGATGCTGGTGGGCGAGGCGTCGAAGCCGCGGAACAGCGAGGTGGCCAGCGGGCTGGGCGGCACGCGCAGCTTCATGCCCTTGAAGTCTTCCGGCCTGGCGATCGGCCGGGTGCTGGTGGTGACCTGGCGATAGCCGTTGTCCCAGCATTTCTCAAAGGCGAACAACGAAGTGCGGGCGGCGATTTCCTTGCGCACATGGGCGCCGAGATCACCGTCCATCGCAGCCCAGACCTGACCGTAATCCTTGAAGGCGAAGCCGACGCCACTGATCTGCCCGGCCGACACCAGCGTGCCCAGCACCTCGGGGGAGATGGTGAAGAAATCGATGGCGCCGGAACGCACCTGGGACAGCATGTCGGTATCGGTGCCGAGCTGGCCGTTGGAATACACCTGCAAATCGACCCGGCCCTTGGATTCGGCGGCGATCTTTTCCGCCATCTCCTTGGCGCGCACGTTCATCGGGTGCGACATGGGCAGGTTGTTGCCGTACTTCAGCGTGAATTCGGCGGCATGCGCCTGTGTGCCGTAGAGGCCGGCGGCCACCGCGGCGGAAGCCGCCGAAGCCTTCTTCAAGAAGTCACGGCGGCTGGATAAAAAACGCTCTTGCGGCTGATTCATCGTCGTCTCCCCATGCTGGATTGCTCTTGTCGGCGGCGGCCGGCGCTGCGCGCTCTATGCCCCTGGCTGATGATGTTTTCTGATTCGATTTGATTTAGACTTGGCTGACACGCGACATGCCGCCTGGCCCATCGAACCTTGAACATGGCGCAGAATATCGCCACCGAATCCGACCGGTCAAAGCCCTTTTTTGATGGTTTTTGATGTAATCCGCAATTCCGGAAACAGGCCATGCCCGACAAGAAAAGCCCTCCTCCCGCCTCTGCCGCCAGCCGCGCCCGGGTCACCGATATCGCGGCCGCCGCCGGCGTCTCGACCGCCACCGTGGATCGCGTGCTCAACGCCCGGCCCGGCGTGCGCGCGGCCACCATGCAAAAGGTCATGAAGGCCGCCGCCGCGCTCAATTATCTGCCCGAGTCCGACCTCTACAAGGCGATGCGCCCGCGCCCGATGCAACTGGTGTTCCTGCTGCCGCCGCGCAGCAACCGCTACATGCAGATGCTGGGCGACTATATCGGTTTCGCCGAGGATCACCTGGCGCCCTTCAACGTGCGCTGCAAATATCACCACATCGAAGGCTTCAACCCGCGCGTGCTGGCGCAGCGCCTGCTGCACCACGGCCGCCAGGCCGATGGCGTGGCATTCATGGCGCTGGAACATCCGCTGGTGCGCGAAGCGGTCAATACCCTGGCCGAACAAGGCGTGCATGTGGTGACGCTGATCTCGGATCTCTCCAATTCGCGCCGCGCCGCCTATGTCGGCATGGACAACCGCGCCGCCGGCCGCACCGCCGGCTATCTGCTGGCGCGTTTCCTCGACCGCGAGATCACCCATCCCGGCGCCGCATTCAAATCCGGCAAACCGGGCAAGATCGCCATGATCGCCGGCAGCCTCAGCTACCGCGGCCACGAAGAACGCGAGATGGGATTCCAGCACGTGCTGGAAGAACTCTGCCCGCAGGTGCAGGTGGTGGGCCTGCGCGAGGGGCATGACGATGCCGATACCAACTACAAGCAGGCGCGCATCCTGCTGGAGCAATATCCGGATCTGGCGGGGATGTATAACATCGGCGGCGCGTCCGACGGCGTGGGCCGCGCGCTGCGGGAATGCGGGCGCGACCAGAAGGTGGTCTTCATCGGCCACGGTCTCACGCCCGACACGCGCGGCCTGCTGATCGATGGCACCATGGATGCGGTGCTGACCCAGCATCCGCAGAACATGATCATGAATTGCGTGCGCATCTTCACCAACCTGCGCGAACGCCGGGATGCGCTGGCCGGCGTGGAGGCTGTGCGCATCAGCGTGATCCTGCGCGAGAACCTGCCCTGAACGGGCTCAGGTGAACAGCGGCGGCATCAGCGGGCTGCGCTCGGCCCACGCCAAGAACAGCTTGCCGCGGCGCGGACGCGGGCGGCGCCTGCGCAGGCCGGCATACACCAGCTCGGCCAGCGTGCGCTGCTCGACGTCGCTCATCTTCAGCGACAGGCGATACATCCGCAGCAGCATCAGCGCATTGTTCATGAAGGCCAGGTCAGCCGCATCGTTGCGCGCCAGCGCGGCCAGCTGGGCCGCCAGCGTGAGGTTGCGCGCACCATCGCCGGACGCCGCTGCAGCGCGCGCTTCGGGTGCATCCTGCAGGCCGATGCGATACAGGGCGTGGCGGTAGTCGGCTTCCAGCTCGAACTCGTCACCCGCCGCTTCTCCGATGCCGACACCGGCCAGGCCGGCCAGCAATTTTTCCAGCGTGGAGAAGCCGACCAGATGGCCGCGGCCCTCTTCGCCGCTCCAGCCGCCGCCGCTGGGATCGAGCAGCCAGGCCAGGAAACCGTGATCGAGATGCGTGTCGCGCGCGGCGCGGCTGGCCAGCAGGCGCTGCGCGGCCGCCATGTCGTCGCTGCTCATGCGATGGTGCTGCGGCGTGACGCCCGTATTGGCGCCGGGAGCGCCGCGCGCATCGCGGTCAACGCGGGCCTGGCGATAGCGGGCCAGATCCTCGGCCAGCGCGTCCACCTCGTCCAGCGCGATGCCGTTGGCCTGTGCATAGGCATAGGCGTCGGCCAGGTAGCGGCGATCGCCGACGGTCAGGAAATCGCGGCTCTGCGCGCCCGGCCCGGCGCGGCGGGCCACGGCCGGTTCATCCTCGCGCCGGCCGACGCCGAACACGCGTTGCAGCAGCACCAGATAAGCGCTGTCTTGCGCACCGCGCGCCATGTTGTTGATCTGCAGGATGTCGGCCAGTCTGGGCGTGGCGGCGATCAGTTCGGCCACCGATGGCAACAGGCGCGGCAAAACCAAGCCGCGGATCACGCCGCCGGCCAGCGCCAGCGGACCGGCCGGCAGCACCAGCGACTCCAGCATGCGCACCATGTCGGCCTGCTGCTGCGGCGGCAAGGAGGCTTGCGGCTGCAGGTTGGACAGCGACAGGTATTGCCGCAGCAATTGCAGGTAATTGTCCGGATACGCGGTCTGCTCCAGCGGCGACAGGCTGGCGTAGAAATTCAGCGCGGCCTCGATCACCGGGCGCCAGTCGCCGCTGTTGAGCGCGCGCTGGAACACCGGCGTCCAGAAGCGCTCGTCGAGTGCGGTGCGCTGGTTGGCTGCCGCATAGCGTTCGTTGACGGTGTAGGCGCCGCTCTCGTCGTAGATGATGGCCGAGAGTTCGGCCCGCGAGAGTCCGTCGAAAGGATTGGGCGCGCGGCCATACAGCGACTCCGTCGCTTGCCTGGCTTGTCTGAGACGGTTCGGATCGTCGGACGGCGGCAATTCGCTATCGGCGCGGGCGACCGCATCGGCGCCGCGGCGCGCGGCGACCAGCCGGGCTTCGATGGCGTACAGCGTGGCGCGCGTGATGGTCAGGCCGGAAGGCATGGCGGCCTGGGCTTGCCGCGGCGCGTCGGCCACCGCGGCGGCGCTGGCCGCTTCGGCGCTGTCGATGACGTTGGCCACCGCTGCCATCAGGCGCCCCTGGGCCGACAGCGTCAGCGTGACGCCCTCTTCGGGCGCAGCCGGCGATGCATCGGGCGCGCTGGCATCGGCGCCGTCGTTGTGAGAAGAAGTCTGCGAGGTAAAGAGCGACAACGCATCGCGTGCCGCCACTGCGATATCCGTTTCGATGGCCATGTTCATTCTCCTTGTGGGGAGCTCTTATGGCTGATTACGGTTCGCCCACGGCAATCTTTACAGTGGCAAAGTGCCGTTTCGCAAATTATTTGCGATTTTTCATGCCTTTGTTTCCATTGGGAATTTTCGATACGCAACGTGTCGGAACAACGCGTATCTCCCGTCCGGCGCGGCTTTGCGCGCAGCCATTCATGCCGCGGATTTCTTCCGGTAGCGCTTGACCATCAATGACATGGAAAAGCAGATGACGAAATACACCGCCCCCGCCACGAACAGCAATTCGATGATGCGGCCGTTGCGTTCGCCGATGCTGTAGGCGCGCCCGAAGAAATCGGCCAGCGCGCTGACATAGACCAGCGAGGTGTCCTGGAACAGTACGATGCCCTGGGTGAGCAGCAGCGGCACCATGTTGCGGAAGGCCTGCGGCAGGATCACCATGCCCATCGCCTGCGGATAAGAGGCTGTTGCGAAATTATTTTAAAAGTTGTTTTAACCGGGTCCAGCAAATCAAGGCGCAAGCCAATGACAGGAAGGCTTCGTGGATATGAGCATAGCGTTCGTAACGAATCTTCAGGCGCCGAAACGAGTGCAGCC
>WNDX01000096.1 GCA_009914615.1 Herbaspirillum frisingense | reverse complement strand
TGAGTGACCACAATTCATCGTCGACAAGTTCTTTAGGCATCGCATCCCGTCAGGAAAAACAAGACAGGAAGTTAACATCAAGTCGGGGAAGTTAACAGCCCCGAAATTTAATTTTGCAACAGCCTCTTAGTCGTGCGGCGACACGCTCAAGTATTGCCGTGTCCGTGCCTGCCGGCCATGAAATCGCGGATCCAGATTTCCAGATCGTCGGCCGACATCGGCCGCGAGAAGTAGTAGCCCTGCGCCACGTCGCAGCCCTGCTTGATCAGCAGTTCGTATTGTTCCAATTCTTCGACGCCCTCGGCCACCACGGTCAGTTTCAAGCTTTCGCCGATGCGGATCACGGCATTGGTCAGCGCGCTGACCGCCTCGTCCTTGGCCATGTCGCGCACGAAGCTCTGATCCAGCTTCAGCTCGCTCACCGGCAGCTTGCGCAGGTAACCCAAGCTGGAATAGCCGGTGCCGAAGTCGTCCATGGCCAGCGGGACGCCCAGCGCATGCACCGCGGCGATGGTCTGGCTGGTGCTGGGGTTGGTGTCCATCAGCACGGTTTCGGTGATCTCGATGGTGAGGTCGGTGGGCGACAGCGCATAGCGTTGCAGCAGCCCGGTGACGAACTGCGGCAGCTCCAGATCGTGGAAGTTGGTGGTCGACAGGTTGACCGAGATCGACGGCACCCGGATGCCGCGGCGACGCCAGTCGGAGAGCTGGAAACAGGCTTCTTCCAGCGCCCATTTGCCCAGTTCGCCGATCAGTCCACATTCTTCGGCGATCGGGATGAAGCGACCCGGCGAAATATTGTCCAACTGCGGATGCGGCCAGCGCGCCAGTGCTTCCACCCCGTGCAGGCAATGATCGCGCAGGTGGATCTGGGGTTGGTAATGCAACTCGAAATCGCCGCCGCGCAAGGCATCGCGCAGCGCGCCCTCGAGCGCCAGGCGCTCCTGCGCCATGCTGTTCATCTCTTCGCTGAAGAAGCTGTAACGGCCGCGATTGACCGCCTTGGCCTGGTACATCGCGATGTCGGCGCGGTGCAGCAGGGTTTCGATGTCGTTGCCGTTGGCCGGGAACATGGCCACGCCGATGCTGGCCGAGGGATTGAGCGGGGTGCCGTTGATGTGACAGGGCATGGCCAGCCGGTCCTGGATGCGCTTGACCACTTCGGCCAGATGCTTGTCGTCGTACTGGGTCAGCACCACCACGAACTCGTCGCCGGACAAGCGGCCGACGATGTCGGAACGACGCGCCTGCGATTGCAGCCGCGTGGCGACCGTGCGCAGCAGCTCGTCGCCGGCCTGGTGGCCCAGCGAGTCGTTGACCTGCTTGAAGCGGTCGAGGTCGATGAACAGCACCGCCACCGTGCTGCGGTTGCGCTCGGCGGTGGCGATCGCCTGGCCGGCCTGAACCAGCAGCAGGCTGCGGTTGGGCAAGCCGGTCAACGAATCGTAGAAGGCCAACTGGTGGATGCGCGCGCGCGAGGCTTCGCGCTCGATGGCCAGCGCGCACAAATGCAGGCCGGCATCGACCAGCAGATGATGGAAGGCGCTGGGCTCGCGCGGTTCGCGATAGTAGAAGGCGAAGGTGCCGATCACTTCGCCGTCGGCCGATTTGATCGGAGTGGACCAGCAGGCGCGCAGGCCGTGCGGCAGCGCCAGCTGCTTGTAATCGGCCCAGCGCGGATCGGTCTCGATGTCGCGCGTCACCACCGCGTCGCCGGTGAAGGCGGCGGCGCCGCAGGCGCCCACCGTGGCGCCGATCTCTATGCCGTCCATGGCCCGGTTATAGATCTCGGGCAGGCTGGGGCCGGCCAAGGTGTGCAGCCGGCCTTGTTCGTCCACGCGCAGGATGGAGGCGGTCACCTCGGGCGCCACGCGCTCCACTTCTTCGCACAGCAGATTCATCTGCTCGGCCAGTGACGAGTCGCGCGCCATGGCGTTGAGCACGCGATACTGCAGCACCTCATGCACTTTGGTGTTGGTGATGTCGGTCATCACGCACACCACGTTGATCAGCTTGCCGGCGGGATCCAGGATGGGGTTGACCACCGCCGACATCCACAGCGGCTGGTCGTGCATGTCGTGGATCAGCTCTTCGGTGTGGAAGCTGCGGCCTTGCATGAGTTCGCCGTGGCAGCGCTCGATCGACTTGACGAAGGTGGGGTGGGCGGCGAACAGTTCGTGGGGCTTCTTGCCAATCACCTGCTGCGCCTGGAAACCCAGCATGCGGGTGAAACCGATGTTGTGGAAGACGATGCGGTTCTGGTCGTCGGTGATCAGCACCGCGTTGTCGGTCTCGTTGATGCCCAGCGACAGCAGGTGCAGGTGTTCGCGGTCGCTGACCTCGCGCGTGACGCGGTAGGTGGCGTCGTTGCCGATGCAGATGATCTTTTCCGGCTTGCCGTACTGGTCCAGCACCGGCGAATAAGTGGCTTCCCACCACACCGTGCGGCCGTTGCGCGCGCGGCGCTGGAAGCGGCCGGAGAAGAAGCGGCCGTTGCAGACGTCGCGCCAGAAGGCGGCGTATTCCTCGCTGCCGGCATAGTCGTCGTGGCACAGGATGCGGTGCGGCTGGCCGACCAGTTCGTCGGCCAGGTATTCCATGGTCTTCAGGTAGTTGCTGTTGGCCGACATGATGATGCCGTCGGCCGACAGTTCCACCACGCCCAGCGAACGGTTCAGGGCGCTCAGCACGCTGTGGCTCTGGCGCGAATCGTCGATGTGGGCGGTGATGTCGGCGGCGACCGAGATGACCTTCAGCAACTGGCCGTTGCCATCCAGGATGGGACTGCAGATCGCTTCCAGCCATAGCGTAGTGCCGTCGGCGCGCAGGCGTTGCAGGGTGCCGGAGATCACTTCGCCTTGGCGCAGGTGCTGCCAGAATTGTTCGTAGTGATCGGTGGCGACATAGGTGGGATCGCACAGCATGCTGTGATGCCGGCCTACCAGCTCGTCGCGCCGATAACCGAGCAGGCGCAGGAAATTGTCGTTGACGTCGAGCAGGGTGCCGTCGGCGGCGAATTCGAGCATCGCCATTGAACGCGACAGCGCCGCCAGCAGCGCATCCCGCTCGTCGCCGGCCAGCTGGCGGCGGTTCAGTTCGCCGATGAACGGCTCCTGGCTTTGCACTACAGGCCCCCCATGGTCTGCCGGTAACGGCGCCTGTCCCGGTTGGGCGCCGCCTTGCTTGATCATATGCCTAAATCCCTTGTCTGTGATGTCTTCGCCGCAGGCATACAACGCCGGCGGCATGTGTTGCATCAGAACTGCTCCCAATCGCCCTGGTCGTCGTTGACGGGCTTGCTTGCGGGCATCGCCGGCTTGGCCGGCAGGGCGGGCGCAGCCGGCGCCGCTGCCGCGGGTGCCTTGGCGGCTGGCTTGGCCTTGGTTGGCACGGGGGCGGAGGCGGGGCGGGGCGCGCGCACCGGCGCGGCGGCTTGCATGCCGTCGATCTTGAACACGCTGACCACCTCGGTCAGGCGCCTGGCCTGATCCTGCAGCGCCTGGGCAGCGGCGGCCGCCTGTTCCACCAGCGCGGCATTTTGCTGGGTGGTCTGGTCCATCTGCGAGATGGCATGGTTGACCTGTTCGATGCCGTCGCTCTGTTCCTGGCTGGCCGATGAAATCTCCGCCACCACGTCCGTCACCCGTTGCACGCTGGTGACCACTTCGGTCATGGTCACGCCGGCCTGTTCCACCAGCTTGCTGCCGTTGCCGACCTTTTCCACCGAGTCGGCGATCAGGGCCTTGATTTCCTTGGCCGCACCGGCCGAACGCTGGGCCAGCGAGCGCACTTCGGACGCCACCACGGCGAAGCCGCGGCCCTGCTCGCCGGCGCGCGCCGCTTCCACCGCGGCGTTCAGGGCGAGGATGTTGGTCTGGAAGGCGATGCCGTCGATCACGCCGATGATGTCTACGATTTTTCGTGAGGATTCATTGATGGCGCCCATGGTTTGCACCACCTCGTCCACCACGCCGCCGCCCTGCTGCGCGACATGCGAAGCCGAGGCGGCCAGTTGGTCGGCCTGGCGGGCGTTGTCGGCGTTCTGCTTGACGGTGGACGTCAGTTCCTCCATGGCCGAGGCGGTTTCTTCCAGCGAGCCAGCCTGTTCCTCGGTGCGGGAAGACAGGTCGAGGTTGCCGGTGGCAATCTCGCCCGAGGCGGTATTGATGGTCTCGGTGGCCTGGCGTACCTGGGCCACGATCTTTTGCAGGTTATCGTTCATGGTTTGCAGCGCGCCCAGCAACTGGCCGGTTTCGTCGCTGCTGGTGACCTCGATGCGGCTGGTCAGGTCGCCGTCGGCCACGGTGCGCGCCAGCTGCACGGCATGGTTGAGCGGGCGGGTGATGCCGCGCGTGAGCTGCCAGGCCACGCCCACGGCGAACAGCACCGCCACCACCGCCAGGCCCAGCGTCAGGTTGCGGGCTTGCAGGTACTGCGCGTGGACGGCATCAGAGGCATCGCGCATCAGTTGATCCTGATAGCGCACCAGTTCATCGACCTTGTTCAGGTAGGCCTGGCGCAGGCCCTGCTCGGCCGGCGCATACATGGCGGCGATGGCTTCCTCGCGCGTCCCCTGCTTGAGCATCTGGACCAGCTTGTCGCTGCTGGCGATATAGGCGGTGCGCGCCTGCTGGATCTGGTTGAACAGTTCGCGTCCGCGGGCGCTGGAGATGCGCTTGTCCAGGTCTTGCATGTCTGCGGCGATCTTCTTGATGGCGGTGGAAATGATTTCCTCTTGCTGCTTCAGCTGCCCGGCATCGGTCATCAGCAGCAGATTGCGCGTCGAACGCAGGATGATGTTCTCCTGCAGGATGACGTCGTTGGCCAGCACGGTCTTCGGATAGGTGTCGTGGGTGACCCCGTGCATTTGCCGATTCAGCTCTGCCATGCGCGACAGGCCCAGCGTCCCGATGGCCACCAGCAGGACGACCATGACCGCGAAACCGATGGCCAGGCGTGTGCCGATTCGTGTGTTTTTCAAGCTGATGCTCACCTTTATCCCCCCTTTTTATAGTGATGGCGGGCGTCCGCGCATGCGACGCCAAGGCTGTTATCGGACGTCCGGTATGTCTTCTTAAGAGTACACGATGGCAATTTACAGTAACGTAATAATCACGCCTGACGCTGACCTGCCAATGATCGTCGGCATCCCGTTTCAATGTAGTCGAAAAGCGGAGGAAACGATGGTGTATGATGAGTCGTCGAGATGAGGTGACGACTCGTCTTTGGCGGTGTTGCCTGGATGGAACATCGAGCCGTGCGGCAATGGGGAGCCCCGGCATGAATGATCACAGACGATTGGGCTTATGGATTATCTGCAGTTGCTGGACGTGCTGGTGCACGTGGACAAATACCTTGGTGTCCTGATTGAGCAGTACGGCACCCTGATCTATGCGGTGCTTTTCCTGATCGTTTTCTGCGAAACCGGCCTGGTGGTGCTGCCTTTCCTGCCGGGCGACTCGCTGCTGTTCATCGCCGGCACCTTTTGTGCCACCGGCGCCATGAACATCTGGGTGCTGATGCTGCTGTTGATCGTGGCCGCGGTCTCGGGCAATACGCTCAATTACTGGATAGGCGCGCTGGTCGGGCAGCGGGTGTACACCCATCACTACCGCTGGCTGAATCCCGAGGCGCTGCGCAAGACCCACGCTTTCTATGAAAAACACGGTGGCAAGACCATCGTGATCGCCCGTTTTACCCCCATCGTACGCACCTTCGCCCCCTTCATCGCCGGCGTATCGGCCATGACCTTTGCCCGTTTCCAATTGTTCAACGTGCTCGGCGCTTTCCTGTGGGTGGTCAGCCTGGTGGTGCTGGGTTATCTGTTTGGCAATATTCCGGTGGTCCAGCAAAACCTCAATTGCCTGGTGATCGTCGGCATCATCGGCGCCATCATCCCCATCGTGGTGGGCGCGATGTGGCAGATCTGGCGCAAGCTGCGCGGCAAGCGCAAGGTCAGCAACGCCTGATTTCCCGACCTGGATACGAAAAACCCCGGCACTGCGCAGCAGGCCGGGGTTTTTTACTTGCCGTTCTTGCGGCGAACCAGGCGATCAGGTCAGCTTGTTCTTGGCCAGCGGCGGGTTCTTGGCGAAGTAGTTGCGGATGCCGGTCAGGATGGCGTCGGCCATCTGGTCCTGGTAGCGGTCGTCGGTCAGCTTGGCTTCTTCTTCCGGATTGGAGATGAACGCCGTCTCGATCAGGATGCTGGGGATGTCCGGCGCCTTCAGCACGGCGAAGCCGGCCTGTTCCACCGCGCCCTTGTGCAGCTTGTTGATGCCGCCGATTTCCTTCAGGACCGCATTGCCCACGCGCAGGCTATCGTTGATCTGCGCCGTGGTGGACAGATCCAGCAGCACGCTGGCCAGTTGGCGGTCGTGGGTCTTGATGTTGACGCCACCGATCAGGTCGGCCGAGTTTTCCTTGTTGGCCAGCCAGCGCGCCGCGGTCGAGCTGGCGCCCTTTTCGGAAAGGGCGAACACCGAGGAGCCGCGCGCCGTGGGCTGTACGAAGGCGTCGGCGTGGATGGAGACGAACAGGTCGGCCTGCACCTTGCGCGCCTTGACCACGCGCTGGCCCAGCGGCACGAAGAAGTCGGCGTCGCGCGTGAGCATCACGCGCATGTTGGGATATTGCTCGATCTTGCGCTTGAGGCGCTTGGCGATGGACAGCACCACGTCCTTCTCGCGGTTGCCGCGCGCGCCGGTGGCGCCCGGGTCTTCGCCGCCGTGGCCGGGGTCGAGCGCGATGGTGATCATGCGCGTCAACTGCATGCGCGGTTCGTCCTGGACCACCTTGGGATTCTTTTCCGGCTTTTCTTCGGGCAGCGGCTGGGGCTTGACCTCGGCCAGCGGCGCCGGATCGGGTTTGGCCTGGGCCTGCGGCGGGTTGGCCGGGGTTTCCTTGAGCCAGTCGCCCTTCTGGATGAGCGCGGCGATCGGATCCGGCGGGTTGGCCGGGTAGAGATCGATCACGAAGCGGTATTTGTACTCGCCCACCGGCGCCAGCGTGAAGACCTGCGGCTTGATCTCATCCTTGAGGTCGAACACCAGGCGCACCACGCTCGGGCGGTTCTGGCCCACGCGCACCTGCTTGATATACGGGTCGTTGGGCTGGATCTTGGCGACCAGGTCCTTCAGGGTGCTATTGAGATCGATGCCTTCGATGTCCACCACCAGGCGCTCCGGGTCTTTCACCACGAAGTGGGTGACCTTCAGGTCGCTGTCGTTTTCCAGCGTGACGCGGGTGTAGTCGTCGGACGGCCACACGCGCACGGCCAGGATCTGCGAGGCGAGTGCGGGCAGCGGAGTGACGACGGAGACGAAGAGGGCGCCGCCTGCTTTGAGGATGGTGCGGCGGCTTTTGGACTTTACAGGTTCGGAGCGAATTTCAGTCGAGCGAGGCATTGATGACCCTTGTCAGACAACGCACGTAATTCTACATCACGGCCGTGCTGTGCAAGCATCAGGCTGACGTGAATGTCCGGTGGCGGCAACACTGTGTCGCCCTTTTCGGGCCATTCGACGATACAGATGGAGTTTTCGTTGAAATGTTCACGGAATCCCGCGTCCAGAAACTCCTCCGGGCTGCCCATCCGGTACAGGTCGAAGTGGATGACTGTTACCATGCGGTCTGCGATTTTTACTTCATAGGGCTCGGCCAGCGTATAAGTCGGGCTCTTGACCCGGCCCTGATGGCCGGCCGCATGCAGCAGGGCGCGCGTGAGCGCGGTCTTGCCGGCGCCCAGGTCGCCGTGCAGATAAAGCGCCAGCCCGGGGGCCAGCACCTGCGCCAGATCGGCGCCCAGCTTGATGGTGGCTGCTTCGTCGGGCAGGTGGAGTTGGATACGCTGCATGTTCAATACTTGATTTCTGATTTCCGTTCGACTGGTTCATGACCGATCTCGCCGCACTCGCCGCCGCCATCAAAGCCTGGGGAAAGGAACTGGGCTTTGCCGAGGTGCGCATCGCCGACGTCGATCTCTCGCATCGCGAGGCGGGTTTCCAGGCCTGGCTGGACAAGGGCTATCACGGCGAGATGGATTATATGGCAAGCCACGGCATGAAGCGCGCGCGGCCGGCCGAGCTGGTGCCGGGCGCGGTGCGCGCGGTCAGCGTGCGCATGCCCTATCTGCCACCGCCCGCGCCAGGGCAAGAGGCCGACTGGCGCGGCCGCGAAGAGGCGCGCGCCGCCGATCCGGCGGCCGCCCAGGTCTCGATCTACGCCCGCGGCCGGGATTACCACAAGGTGCTGCGCTCCCGCCTGCAGCAGTTGGCCACCCGCATCGAGGGCGAGATCGGCCGCTTCGGTTACCGCGTCTTCACCGATTCCGCCCCGGTGATGGAGGTGGCGCTGGCCGAAAAGGCCGGCCTCGGCTGGCGCGGCAAGCATACCCTGCTGCTGCACCGGGAAGCCGGCTCGATGTTCTTCCTGGGCGAGATGCTCACCGACCTGCCGCTGCCGGTGGACGAGCCGGTCACGCCGCATTGCGGCCAGTGCACTTCGTGCATCGACGTCTGCCCGACCCAGGCCATCGTTGCGCCTTATGAGCTGGATGCGCGGCGCTGCATCTCCTATCTCACCATCGAGCTCAAGGGCAGCATCCCCGAGGAGTTCCGCCCGCTGATCGGCAACCGCATCTACGGCTGCGACGATTGCCAGCTCTACTGCCCCTGGAACAAGTTCGCCCAGCGCGCCAGCCTGCCCGATTTCGATCCGCGCAACGGCCTGGACAGCGCCAGCCTGGCGCAGCTGTTCGCCTGGAGCGAAGAGGAATTCCTGAAAAACACCGAGGGCAGCGCCATCCGCCGCATCGGCCACGAGCGCTGGTTGCGCAACCTGGCGGTGGGGCTGGGCAACGCGGCGGCCTCGCCGGCCCATTGCGGTGACGCGGACATCGTCGCCGCGCTGCGCGCGCGGCAAGCTCATCCGTCGGCGCTGGTGCGCGAACATGTGGCTTGGGCGCTGGAGAGGCATGGGGTAAAGTAAGTCCTCCATAAAAACGCATGGAGACACACGATGCCAAGAATGAAACATCAGGCGGGCATCATCGCCGCCGCATTGGGCTGTTCCTTCCACCTCGCCCTCATCCCCGCGTCCCAGGCCCGCGACGCACAGGCCTTCAAGCTTCCCCCCACCGCTTCCAACGAAACCATCGCCATTCCCGGCCTGCAGAAACGCGCCGAGATCCTGATCGACCGCTGGGGCGTGCCGCATATCTTTGCCACCAGCCAGCGCGACGCCTTCTTCATGCAGGGCTTCAATGCCGCCCGCGACCGCCTGTTCCAGATCGACCTGTGGCGTCGCCGCGGGCTGGGCCAGCTATCCGAAGTGTTCGGGCCGGCCTATCTGGCGCAGGATCGCGCCACCCGGCTGTTCCTCTACCGCGGCGACATGCGACGCGAATGGGATGCCTATGGCAAGGGGGCGGAACAGGTGGCGCAAGCCTTCGTCGAGGGCATCAATGCCTATATCGATTACGTCTCGCTGCATCAGGAGCAGTTGCCCTTCGAATTCCGCCAGCTGGGCTACCTGCCGGCCAAATGGCAGACGGAGGACGTGGTGCGCATTCGCAGCCACGGCCTGACCCGCAACCTGCTGAGCGAAGTGGCGCGCGCCCGCGTGGCCTGCGCCGCCGACCTGAAGTCGGACGAGGTGCGCTTCGGCCTCACGCCCAAGTGGAGCGCCCAGATGCCCGAAGGCCTGGATCCTTGCCTGCCCAAGGATTTGCTGAAGGTGTTCACCCTGGCGACCCAGGGCGTCAAGGTCACGAAAGAGAGCCTGAGCGCTTCCGCCGGCGAGGGGAGCGACAGCAGCGACGGCAGGCTGGTGCGGCTGGAGCCGGCCGCCAATCCGGAAGAAACCATGGAGGGCAGCAACAACTGGGTGGTGGCGCCGTCGAAATCCGCCACCGGTCGCGCCATCATGGCCAACGACCCGCATCGCGCCTATTCGGCGCCATCGCTGCGCTACATCGCCCACGTCAACGCGCCCGGCCTGAACGTGATCGGCGCCGGCGAACCGGCGCTGCCGGGCATTTCCATCGGCCACAACGGCACCATCGCCTTCGGCCTGACCATCTTCAACATCGACCAGGAAGACCTCTACGTCTATGAGCTCAACCCGGCCAATCCCAACGAATACAAATACCAGGGGCGGTGGGAGCCGTTCACGGTGCTGCATGAACCGGTGCGCATCAAGAACGGCGCGCCCGCGGTGGCCGACCTGACGTTCACCCGGCACGGGCCGGTGATCTACGTCGACCAGGACAAGCATCGCGCCTACGCGGTGCGCTCGGGCTGGCTGGAGCCGGGCATGTCGCCTTACTTCGGCAGCATCGACTACATGCGGGCGCGCGACTTCAAGAGCTTCAAGCATTCCATGCTGAACTGGGGCGCGCCCACCGAGAACCAGGTGTATGCCGACGTCAAGGGCAATATCGGCTGGGTGCCGGGCGGGCTTGCACCCAAGCGGCCCAACTGGGACGGCCTGCTGCCGGTGCCGGGCGACGGTCGCTACGAGTGGGCCGGCTTCTGGCGCGGCGATCAGCTGCCGTCCACCTATAATCCGCAGCAGGGCTGGTTCGCCTCGGCCAACCAGATGAACATCCCGCCGGATTATCCCTACCGGGAGCGCAAGCTGGGCTTCGAGTGGACCAACAATTCGCGCTTCACCCGCATCAGTGAAGTGCTGGGCAGCCTGCCCAAGATATCGTTGCAGGATTCCATGCGTCTGCAGAACGACGACCTGGCCATCCCCGCGCGCCGGTTGGCGGCGCTCCTGAAACCGCTGGGCTCGGACGACGCCAATACCCAGGCCGCGCTGAAGATCCTGGGCAACTGGGATTACGTCGAGCGCAGCGACGCGCCGCAGCCGGCGCTGTACGAAGTCTGGCTGTCGCGTCACCTGGGCAAGGCCTTCAAGTACGCGGTGCTGTCCAAGGCTGCCGCCGACGCCATGACCGCGCCCGATACCGCGGTGCTGCTCGATACGCTGGAAAAACCGGTGCCGGCCTTCGGCGCCAGCGAGGCCGAAGCGCGCGCCAGGCGCGATCAGGTGCTGCTCTCCAGCCTCGGCGAAGCCTATGCGGAAATGGTCAAGCTGCAGGGCGCGGACGCTTCGCAATGGCAATGGGGCAAGCTGCATCACAACCTGATGGCGCACCCGTTTGCCGACGTGGTGGACGAGGCCACGCGCAAGAAGCTCAACGTGGGGCCGTTGCCCAAGCATGGCGGCGCGTACTCGCCCAACCAGTCCACCTATCGGGTGAGCGACTTCCGCCAGACCAACGGCCCGTCGTTCCGCGTGGTGGTGGACGTCGGCAATTGGGACAATTCGTGGGCAGTCAATTCGCCGGGCCAGTCGGGCGACCCGGATAGCCCGCACTACCGCGACCTGGCCGACAAATGGCTCAAGGGCGAGTACTTCCCGCTGCTGTATTCGCGGGCCGCGATCGAAAAGGCCACCGAACGCCGCATCGTGGTGCAGCCGATGAAGTAAGGGGGCGGAGGAAAAAGGCTGGCGCCCGGTCAGTGCACCAGCGCCAGCCAGAAGGGAATCGTCAACGCCGACAGCAGCGTGCCGAAGGAAATCAGGAAGGCCGTGAACGGCCCGTTACCGCCCATGCGCGCGGCCAGGATGTAGCTGCTCGACGCAGTCGGCAGGCAGCAGAACAGCACCACGATGCGCAACTGCAGCGGCGGCAATTGCAGGTGGCGGCCGATCAGCCAGGCCGCGGCCGGCACCGCCAGCAGCTTGATGGCGACCAGCCAGGCCACCATGGGCTTGCTCTCCTTCAGTCCCGACAGGCGAAGACCCGCGCCCACCATCAGCAGGCCCAGAGAAATCGAGGCCACGCCCAGGCGCGACAGCACCACGCTCGCCACCTCGGGCAGATGCAGGCCGGCGGCCGCGAAGGCCAGGCCGGAGGCAGTCGCGATCAGCAAGGGATTCTTGGCCAGCTCGCGCAGCAGGCTGCCGTTCTTGGGCGCCAGCGCGTGCACCGCGGCCACGTTGCACAACGGTACGCCGAAGCCCAGCAGCATGGCCATCAGGCCCGCGCCTTCTTCGCCCGCCATGCGCGTGGCCAGCGCCAGCGCGATATAGGAATTGAAGCGGTAAGCGGTCTGCATGCCCGACTCGTAAGTCATCGGCGTGGCGCGGATGAAGGGCTTGCCCAGCCAGGTCAGCGCGATTCCGCACAGCAGCGCCAGCACGCCGGTCATCACCAGCCCGCCAGTGACGGCCAGATCCAGGTGCAGGCGCGCGGTGGAGTGGAACAGCAGGGCGGGGAAGAGCAGGAAATAGACCAGCTTTTCCAGCCCGGCCCAGAACTCGTCGCCCCAATGGGTGATGCGATAGACCAGCACGCCCAGGGCGATCAGGCTGAAGTCGGGCAGCAGGAGATTGAGGATGTCCATCGGCGGTTTACTTGAGCAGGCGCGCCAGCTCAACCGCCGTCTTGACGTTCATCTTGTCGAAAATGTGGGCGCGGTGGACTTCCACCGTGCGCACGCTGATGCCCAGTTCGTCGGCGATGACCTTGTTCATCTTGCCGGCCAGGATCAGGTCCAGCACCTCGCGCTCGCGCACCGACAGCGCGGCCAGGCGGGTTTGCACGGCATCTTCGGCGCCCGAGACACGCGAGCTTTCCAGCGCTTGCAGCACACGATCCATCAACTGGTTATCGTTGAAGGGCTTTTCGAAGAAATCGAAGGCGCCGTTCTTCAGCATATCGACCGCCATCGGCACATCGCCGTGGCCGGTCAGGAAGATCACCGGCCGGCGCCGCAGCAGGCCCTTGGATTTGAGTTCGTTGAAGAGCGCCACGCCGCTGGTGCCCGGCATGCGTACATCCAGCAGCAGGCATTCGCCGCCGGCGTCGAAGCCGGCCGTGGTTTCCAGCGCCGTCAGCAGCGCCTGGCCGCTGTCGTAGGCGGCCGCGGCGATATTGCGCGAACGCGCCAGCCAGGCCAGCGAATCGCGGATGATCTCTTCGTCGTCAACTATGTGCAGCATCGATATGCAACGGGGCGCGGCAGGGCGCGTTCACCGTCAGTCTCTTCCTGGTCGTTTTTAGTAGGTCCCGTTTTGCGCGGGTAGCGAAAACCGGAAGATTGTACCGCCAGCCGGGTTGTTGGTGTACGTCAGCGTGCCGCCGTGGAATTCGATGGTGGTGCGACAGATGTTGAGGCCCATGCCCATGCCCTCGGCCTTGGTCGAGAAGAAAGGCGAAAACAGGCGCGCCGCCACGTCTTCCGGGATGCCGTGGCCCTGGTCGATCACCGATACCACCACCGATTCGGCGGTGGGCAGGCTGCGGTCGATCTCGGCCGTCACGCGCAGGATGCGGCGCGCCGAGGGCACCGCCGCCATGGCCTGGATGCCGTTGCGGGTGAGGTTGAGGATCACCTGCTCCAGCAGCACCTGGTCGCCCAGCACCGGCGGCAGGTTGATCGGAATGTGCGTTTGCAGCACCACGAAGAATTGCTGGGCCTGCAGCTCCACCAGCGGCGTGATGCTGTCGATCAGTTGGCGGATCTGCAGCCGCTGGCGCGCCGGTTCGCGCTTCTTGACGAACTGGTGCACGCTGCGGATCACGTGGCCGGCGCGCTGCGCCTGGGCGTGGATCTTTTCCAGCGCCGGCTGCAGCGCCTTGGGGTCGGCATTCCCCTGCTGCATCATGTTCAGGGCGCCGGTGGTAAAGCTGGAAATCGCCGCCAGCGGCTGGTTCAGCTCGTGCGCCAGGGTCGAGGCGATTTCGCCCATGCTGGCCAGGCGCGCGCCGGCCTGCAGCTTTTCTTCCTGGGTGCGGTTGAGGTCTTCGGCGCGCTTGCGTTCGGAGATGTCGAGGATGGAGCCCATCCAGCCGGTCTGCTTGCCGTGCTGGTCCACCAGCGCGGATTCGAAGATCAGCACCGGGAAGCGTTCGCCGTCGGCGCGCTGGAAGATGGTTTCGTACTGCGGCGTGGCGCGCCCGGCCAGGACGTTGGAAAAACGCTCCTGGTATTCATCCATCGCTTCCGGCGCCCAGTAGGGCATGGGCGGGATCTTGCCCACCATCTCTTCGGCCGGGATGCCGACCATCTTGCAGAAGGCCGGATTGACGTAAGTGATGCGGCCTTCCAGGTCGCGCGCGCGCATGCCGGTGACCAGCGAGTTTTCCATCGCGGCGCGGAACGCAGCTTCGTTGAGCAGCGCGCCTTCGGCCTTGGTGCGGCGATTGATGTCGCGCCACAGCGCCCACAGGCTCCATAGCAGGCCCAGCGAGAGCACCATCACGGAGCCCACCAGCAGGTTGGGCAGGAGCTTGGGCGCGCTCTTGGTGCTATTGGTGTGCAGCACCAGCGTCAGGCCGGGCAGCTCCAGTTCGCGCCGATGGGTATAGACGTTCAGGCCCGGGCCGCCGGAGGTGCGGCGCGCCACCACGTTGTCGTCGGTGTCGGTGAGCGAGATCTCATTGTCCTGCGCGAACCACCACGGCACCATCTCATTGAGGATGCGCGCCACCGCATAGCTGGCGACCAGGCTGCCGATGTAATGGTTATCGCGAAATAGCGGCACGTGGTAATCCATCAGCGAGGGCTCGGCGATGCCGGGCGGCACGGCCGGCGGGCTGTACAGCGGGCGGCGTACCTGACGGGCGCGCTCGCCGGTCATGCGCGAAGGCTGCGACAAGTCTTCGCGGGTGATGGGGAAATCGTCGGTGGAGGCCACCGGATGGCCGTCGGCGGCGAACCAGGTGACGCGGTAGAACTCGCGGTTGTTGCGCAGCAGCGCGGTGAGCCGGCTGCGGAAATGATCCTGGCGCAGGTGGCCGTTGATGATCTCGCGACCAATGATGCGCATGCTTTCGTCGTCGCGGCTCAACTGGAAGCGGATCGCCTGTTCCACCCACAGCGAATCGGCGATCAACTGCTCCAGCCGTTCGCTGGCTTCCATCTGCTGCGCCTGGCGCGGCAGCCAGATCAAGGTGGCCAGGAAGAGGAACACCAGCAAAAAAGGGATCAGCCAGCGCAGCGTGGTCTTGCGGCCGGGCGCAAGCAGCAGCGAGGCGGAGGAGGGCTGGGCGGAGGTCGGCGAGGGCGGCTTCATGTCGCCGCCAGTGTAGCCGCGACACCCCGCTTGCGCCAGTTTCGCGCGCCCCTGGAATCCGGCGCACCCAAATGAGAGGAATCACGAGGATTGTGGTTATCCACAGTTGCCCCGTTTTGGGGAGCTGTGCAAAATTCGCTGGCCGTTCTGGCCCGCGCCATCCACCATAAAAAAGATAATCTTCCATACCTATATCAGGGGACACAGAATGAAATTGAAGTCATTGCTGTTTGCGCTGTCCGCAGCCGCCATCGTCAGCACCAGCGCCTTCGCGCAACAGCCGATCATCATCAAGTTCAGCCACGTGGTGGCCAACGACACACCCAAGGGCAAGGGCGCTGAGCGCTTCAAGGAACTGGCCGAGAAGGCCACCAAGGGCCGCGTGAAGATCGAGGTCTATCCGAACAGCACGCTGTACAAGGACAAGGAAGAACTGGAAGCGCTGCAGCTGGGCGCGGTACAGATGCTGGCGCCGTCGCTGGCCAAGTTCGGCCCGCTGGGCGTGAAGGAATTCGAAGTCTTCGACCTGCCCTACATCTTCCCGACCAAGGAAGTGCTGTACCGCGTGACAGAAGGCCCGATCGGCAAGGACCTGTTCAAGAAGCTGGAGCCCAAGGGCATCACCGGCCTGGCGTACTGGGACAACGGCTTCAAGGATATGTCGGCCAACAAGCCGCTGCATCATCCGGCCGACTTCCGCGGCCTGAAGATGCGCATCCAGTCCTCCAAGGTGCTGGACGCGCAGATGCGCGCGCTGGGCGCCAACCCGCAGGTGCTGGCCTTCTCCGAGGTGTATCAGGCGTTGCAGACCGGCGTGGTGGACGGCACCGAGAACCCGCCTTCCAATCTCTATACCCAGAAGATGCATGAAGTGCAGAAGCACCTCACCATCTCCGACCACGGTTACCTGGGCTATGCGGTGATCGTCAACAAGAAATTCTGGGATGGCCTGCCGGCGGATGTCCGCTCCCAGCTGGAAAGCGCCATGAAGGACGCCACCAAGTACGCCAACGCCATCGCCCAGCAAGAGAACGATGCCGCCCTGGCCGCCGTCGAAAAGACCGGCAAGACCACCATCTACCGCCTGACCGACGCCGAGAAGGCCGAATGGCGCAAGGCGCTGCTGCCGGTGCAGAAGCAGATGGAAAGCCGTATCGGCAAGGACCTGATCACGGCCGTCAACAAGGAAGCTGCGGCGCTGGGCCAGAAGTAATCCCGTTCGCGCTTCACCGGGCGCCCGCGGTATCGCCGGGCGCAGACAATAAATCCAACAATCCGAAAACCGGCGCACGGGCCGTCGCATGCAAGGCGGCGTCCCGAAAGCGCAAGGAGACCCAATGAAGTTCCTCGACCATCTGGAAGAGTGGCTGATCGCGTTTCTCATGGCGGCTGCCACCTTCATCATCTTTCTCGCCGTGGTGCACCGCTACGCATCCGGCCTCGACATTCCCTGGCTGCAGGATGAACTGATCCAGATCAACATGAGCTGGGCGCAGGAGCTGTGCATCTACATGTTCGTGTGGATGGCCAAGTTCGGCGCGGCTTACGGCGTGCGCACCGGCATCCACGTCGGCGTCGATGTGCTGATCAACCGCCTGAACACCCCGTGGCGCAACAAGTTCGTGCTCTTCGGGCTGTTCGCCGGCGCGCTGTTTACCGGCATCGTCGGCACTTTCGGCGCAGAGTTCGTCTATGACATCGCCCAGCATGACAGCACCTCCGAAGTGATGGAAGTGCCGATGTGGCTGGTGTACCTGGCCGTGCCGCTGGGTTCCTACCTGATGTGCTTCCGCTTTCTCCAGGTCGCGTGGAATTTCCACAAGACCGGCGAATTGCCCAAGCATGACCATTCCCACGTGGAAGGTCTGGATGAAGAAATCAGCGGAGGAAAAGCATGAACGCGGCCATCATTTTCGTATTGCTGTTCGCGCTGATGCTGACCGGGATGCCGATCTCGATCTCGCTCGGCCTGACAGTCCTGACCTTCCTCTTCACGATGACCGACGTGCCTATCCAGTCGGTCGCGCTGAAGCTGTTCACGGGCATCGAGAAGTTCGAGATCATGGCGATCCCGTTCTTCATCCTGGCCGGCAACTTCCTGACCCACGGCGGGGTGGCGCGACGCATGATCAACTTCGCCACGTCCATGGTGGGGCACTGGCACGGCGGCCTGGCATTGGCCGGGGTGCTGGCGTGCGCGCTGTTCGCGGCGGTCTCGGGTTCGTCCCCGGCCACCGTGGTGGCGATCGGTTCCATCATCCTGCCGGCGATGGTCAAGCAGGGTTACCCGAACCGCTTCGGCGCCGGCGTGATCACCACCTCGGGCGCGCTGGGCATCCTGATCCCGCCTTCCATCGTGATGGTGATGTATTCGGTCTCCACCAACACCTCCGTGGGCAAGCTGTTCATGGCGGGCGTGGTGCCGGGTCTGCTGCTGGCCTTCCTGCTGGGCCTGACGACCTGGTTCCTGGCGCGCAAGAACAACTATCCGCGCCTGAAGAAAGCCACCTGGGCCGAGCGCTTTGCCGCTTTCCGCAAGAGCGGCTGGGGCCTGTTCCTGATCGTGATCGTGATGGGCGGCATCTACACCGGCGTGTTCACGCCGACCGAGGCGGCGGCGATGGCGGCGGTGTATGCCTTCTTCATCGCGGTGTTCGTGTACAAGGACCTGAGCCTGAAGCAGGTGCCCAAGGTGCTGCTGGATTCGGCGTCGATGTCGGCCATGCTGCTGTACATCATCACCAACGCGGTGCTGTTCTCCTTCCTGGTCACCAGCGAGAACATCCCGCAGGCGATGGCTGCCTGGATCACCGATTCCGGCCTGGGCCCGATCACCTTCCTGCTGGTCGTGAACATCCTGCTGCTGCTGGCGGGTAACGTGATGGAACCGTCGTCGATCGTGCTGATCATGGCGCCGATCCTGTTCCCGGTGGCGATGAAGCTGGGCATCGATCCGGTTCACTTCGGCATCCTGATCGTGGTGAACATGGAAGTCGGCATGTGCCACCCGCCGGTGGGGCTGAACCTGTACGTGGCCTCCGGGATCACCAAGATGGGCATCACCGAACTGACCATCGCGGTCATGCCGTGGCTGCTGACCATGCTCGGTTTCCTGGTGCTGGTGACCTACTGGCCGGCGCTGTCGCTGTGGCTGCCCAACCTGGTCTTCGACTGAAACTGGTATGACGAGCCGGCGGCGTCGATTCGGGCGTTGCCGGCTTGGCAGGTTGTCAGTTAAGTTGCTAAAAAGTATGTTGTATTTCGGTTTAAAAAAATACTTTGAAAGCAGGAAAAGTGCTGCTAAAGTGCGGGCTTCGCTGAAACGGCAAACTGTGCTTGCCTGCCCAGCAATCGAATTTCGCAGTCTTTGAGTTGTTGATGTACGCGCCCCGTGCGCCAGCCTTTCCGATGCGTCGGATCGGTGGCGGCGGAGCGGCACCGGATACAAAGCGGGTGGTGCATAACAAACGGTATCGATACCGAGGAAACTGAGGAGACGTGCATTCGATTGAAGCTGTTCAAACAGCCGGGAATGCATCAGGAGTTTTGAAGGCGCATCGTTGATGCGCCTTTTTCTTTGTGCGCCCAGCATGGGCGCACTCCTGCGGGTGCAAGTCCCGCCATGAGCTGGTCACAGTGAATGAAGTGAAGCGCAACTGCATGAGGGTGACCGAGTGTGGGAAGGAAGCGTGGAGCGTAAATCGCGAGCCGATGAACAAGAATCGCATAGAAGGCGC
>WNDX01000095.1 GCA_009914615.1 Herbaspirillum frisingense | reverse complement strand
GGCTGCACTCGTTTCGGCGCCTGAAGATTCGTTACGAACGCTATGCTCATATCCACGAAGCCTTCCTGTCATTGGCTTGCGCCTTGATTTGCTGGACCCGGTTAAAACAACTTTTAAAATAATTTCGCAACAGCCTCTAAGATGGCCGCAACCCAGCCACCGCCGCACGCGCCAACGAGTCCATGAAGCCCAGCGTCCCGCCCTCCGCCATCGAGGCCCGTCCCGCCGGCAAGCTGACCGACGCCGTCTACGGCAGCCTGCGCGAGGACATCTACGCCTTCCGCCTGCTGCCGGGGGACCGCTTCGCCGAGAACGACGTAGCCGAGCGCCTGCAGGTCTCGCGCACGCCGGTGCGCGAAGCGCTGATGCGCTTGCAGAGCGAAGGCCTGGTGCGCGGCTACTTCCGCAACGGCTGGGAGGTGGTGCCGATCGACCTGGCGCGCTTTGCCTCGCTGTATGAATTGCGCGAGATGCTGGAACTGCACGCGCTGCGCAAGCTATGCTCCCCACGCATCGCCGACGGCGCGCGCAAGGCGCTGGTCAAGGAGCTGGGGCGCGCCTGGCTTGTCAAACCCGGCAAGCGGCTGGCCGACGGCCTGGCGGTAGCGGCGCTGGACGAGCGCTTCCACTGCGCGCTGGTGAACGCGGCCGGCAATCCCGAGGCCGATGCCGTCTATCGGCAGGTCACCGACCAGTTGCGCATCATGCGCCGCCTGGATTTCGCCTATGGCGATTGCATCGCTGACACCTATGACGAACACGGCGCGATCCTCGATGCCGTCGGGCAAGGCGACGCCCACCGCGCCGCCGGGCTGATCGCCCGCCACATCGAAGACAGCCACGCCGCGGTCGAGCGCATCACCATCGAAAGGCTGGAACTGGTGCGCGCCGCGGCGGTGCAGGCCGCCATGGTGCAGCCGGCGGCACAGGCGCGGCGCAAGCGCTTCGGCTGACATCCCGGCGCTGGTGCAGCGGCGCCCTGCTCTTCCGCCTGATTCTTCTCCGCAGTCCCCGCTTCCCTCCTGAAAGCGCCTTTTTCCCGTCTACCGGCCAATGGCACGGAAACTGCTTTGCTGTGAGCGGATTTATGTATGCATAAATTCCGGCGACCGGCCCAGCGCCGTCGTCCAAGGCGTTGCAATCCGAAGTCCCTGGCGATGTTCAGCTTCCAGACGAGGCGGCAATCGATGTTTTTCCGTCCGGCTGGCCAGGCCCCCTAGCTTCCAGTACAGGAGAAACGCATGACCACCCTTACCCAAACCGCGCCGGCCAGCAGCCAGGGCCTGTTGCGCAACCGCTGGTTCCAGTTGCTGATCGGCCTCGTCTGCATGATGGCCATCTCCAGCCCGCAATACGTCTGGACCCTGTTCACCAAACCGCTCACCGCCAAGCTCGGCGTGCAGCTGTCGGAGCTGCAGATCACGTTTTCCATGCTGATCGTGCTGCAGACCTTCTTCTCCCCCTTCCAGGGCAGCCTGATCGAGCGCTTCGGCGCGCGCCGGCTGATCGCCATCGGCACCTTCATGTCCGGCCTGTCGTGGATCCTGGCCGCGCAGGTGTCCAGCATCGGCATGTTCTACCTGGCCTATGGCCTGGTGGGCGGCCTGGGCACCGGCATCGTGTATGTCGGCGTGGTGGGCCAGATGGTGCGCTGGTTCCCGGATCGCCGCGGCTTCGCCGTGGGCATGGTGGCGGCTGGCTATGGCATGGGCGCCATCCTCACCACCTTCCCGATCGCCAGCTCGCTGACCTCGGCCGGTCTGGAAACCACGTTGTGGCAATTCGGTCTGCTGTTCGCGGTGATCGGCGTGATCGCCGCGCAGGCGCTGCGCTCGCCCGACGCCGCCCAGTCGGCCGCCATGCCGGCCCCGGCCATCGCCGCCAGCACGCATGACCTGGCGCCGCGCCAGATGCTGCGCACGCCGCTGTTCTGGCTGATGTTCGTGATGATGACCATGATGTCCACCTCGGGTCTGATGGTGACCTCGCAGATGGCCACCTTCGCGCGCGACTTCGGCGTGGCCAACGTGATGGTGTTCGGGCTGGCGGCGCTGCCGCTGGCGCTGACCATCGACCGGCTGACCAACGGCCTGACGCGCCCCTTCTTCGGCTGGGTCTCGGACCGCTGGGGCCGCGAGAACACCATGTTCATCGCCTTCGCGCTGGAAGGCGTGGCGATGGCGCTGTGGCTGGCCACGTGCGACAACGCAGTGCTGTTCGTGCTGCTGTCGGGCGTGGTGTTCTTCGGCTGGGGCGAGATCTTTTCGCTGTTCCCCTCCACCCTGACCGACACCTTCGGCACCCGCAACGCCACCGCCAACTATGGCTGGCTGTATATCTCGCAAGGCATCGGCTCGATCTTCGGCGGCCCGCTGGCGGCGATGATGCATGAGAAGACCGGTAGCTGGCATCCGGTGTTCGGCACCGCCATCACGCTGGACATCCTCGCCGCCTGCCTGGCGCTGATGGTGCTCAAGCCCTGGCGCGCGCGTTATCTGGCGCGCGTGGCCAAGTGATCCCCGGCCTGCGCCCATGAAAAATGCCGGCACGATGCCGGCATTTTTCTTTCCATCAGGACGGCGGGTTCAATAGGCGCTGGCCTGGTCCAGCAAGGCGATATCTTGCGCCGACAGCTTCAGTTGCGTCGCCTGCACCAGCGCATCCAGTTGCTGCAGCGAGGTCGCGCTGGCGATCGGCGCCGTCACGCTGGGGCGCGCGATCAGCCAGGCCAGCGCCACCGAGGCCGGCGTGCTGTCCACGCGTTGCGAAACGGCATCCAGCGCCGCCAGTATCTTCAGCCCACGCTGGTTCAGGTAGCCCTTCACCCGCCCGCCGCGCGCGGCGCTCTTGCCGAGGTCGGCCTCGGAACGATACTTGCCGCTCAGGAAACCGCTGGCCAGCGAATAGAAACCGATCACACCCACGCCATGCTTGAGGCAATACGGCTCCAGTTCCTTTTCGAAGGAGGCGCGCTCGATCAGGCTGTATTCCGGCTGCAGCGTCTGGTACAGCGGCAGGCCCAGCTTCTCGCCGGCCGCGCGCGCTTCGGCCAGGCGTTTGGCGTCATGGTTGGAGGCGCCGATGATGCGTACCTTGCCTTGCTGGATCAGCGTGCCGTAGGCGTCCAGCGTCTCTTCGAAGGGGGTGGACTTGTCGTCGTCGTGCGACTGGTAGAGGTCGATGTAATCGGTCTGCAGGCGGCGCAGCGAGTCTTCCACCGCGCGCAGGATGTAGTCCTTCTTCAGGCCGACCTTGCCGTCGCCCATGTCCTTGCCGACCTTGGTGGCGATCACCACCTTGTCGCGCCGGCCGCCCTGGGCCAGCCACTTGCCGATGATGGTTTCGGATTCGCCGCCTTTGTTGCCGGGCACCCAGCGCGAATACACATCGGCGGTGTCGATCAGGTTGAGGCCGGAGGCAACGAATTTGTCGAGGATGGAAAACGAGGTCTTTTCATCGATGCTCCAGCCGAACACGTTGCCGCCGAAGGCCAGCGGCGCGACGGCGATGTCGGAGTTGCCGAGCTTGCGTTGCGCGCTCGCGGATTGCGGTGGGGATGAGGACATGTACGCTCCTTGTGCTGAGTCGGATGGGACGCGCCACTGGAGGCGCGCCGCGGTTCGGATGCCGTGGCCCATTGTAGCCAGCCCGGCCCGGTTGCGCAGGCGACCCGGCCGCAGCGCTTACGGCGGCAGCACTTCAAACACGAGCAGTTGCGTGACCTGCGAAGGCGTGAAGTTATTGTCGGAGACGAACACCAGGCTGTCGTGGCCGTTGGCCAGCTTCGGCCCCCAGGACATGCCTTCCAGGTTGTCCACCTTCTCCAGCAGGGCGGGCCGGTTGAAATCCAGCACCAGCCGCTTGTTGGCTGGCGCCAGCCGGTCGGCGTCGCGCAGCGAGACCAGCTGGCGCGTATCGCTGGCCTGCGCCACATCCATCTCATAGAGGCGGATATGGAAGCTGAAGATGCCGTCCTTGCCCTGGATGCCGGCGCGCTCCAGCACCAGCAGGCGCGTGTCGTCCACCGCCAGGATTTCCGACAGACCGTTGTCGGCATACTTGCCGCCCGGCGCATGCGGGATGGGATCGAGCGGATAGGCGTACTGCGCCAGCATGGCGCCGTCGCGGCCGTAGCGCGTGATACGCGCGAGCGCGCCGTGTTCGACGCTGGCCACCGGGCCGTCCTGGTACAGCGGCTCCTCCATGCCCAGCCACAGGCTGTTGCCGTCGGGGGAGAAACTCAGCCCCTCAAAGGACAGGTTGTTGCGCGGCCCCCATTCGCGATCGGGGTGGATATCGAACATCGCCCCCACCGGGAAGTTCGCCAGATGGCGGCCATCGCGGCGCGCCTGGCGCACGAAGGGCGACATGCCCAGCGGCCGGCTGCCCTCGCTGGAGTACCACAAGCTGCCATCCTGCGGATCGACGCGGATGGATTCGATGTCGGGCACCTCGCCGCCCAGCCGTGCCACCTCTTTCACGCCGGGATAAAGCGAGCCGTCGGCCTGGCGCAGAAAGGTGACGTCTTCCACGCTGGCCTGGTGGAAACCGTTCAGGTCGTAACGCAGGCGCAGCGTATAGAAGCGCGCCGGGCTGACTTCCGAGCGGTCATCGCTCTCGGCGACCCAGGTATCGGTCGCAGCGTCGTAGTCGATGCCGGACAGCCCGCCGATCACGGTGCCGCGGAATTCCTGGTTCAGCGCGATGCGCTGCTCGCCGATCAGGCGCAGGCTGCCGACGCGATGCGCGGGATCCGATGCGCCCTGCAAGGCGGCGCAGCCGGCCAGCCAAAGGGCGCAGAGGGACACCGTCAGCAGCCGCGTCAGGCGGTGGATCGTCGATGTAAGGGGAAGTCGTCTCATGGCAGTTCGCATGTCATGGGCAATGAATGAAAAGGTGACAAAGAAAAGGACGATAAAAAAGGCGGGATGGCCCGCCTTGAAAGACATCACGACAGCGTGTCGATCTTCTGTTTCACCAACGCCAGCAAGGCATGATTATCGACCGTGGTGGCCGCCTGCACGTTAGGCGCGAAACCGCGGCGCTTGTGGAAGAAACGCGCCAGCGCATAGCCTTCGGTGGCGCCCGGGCGCCAGTCCACCTGCAGCTCGCAGGCTTCCTCGCCGAACAGCCGCGGCTGCAGCAGGTAAGCCACCGGGCAGGCGTCGTGCAACAGCGGATCAAGCTCGGCGTAGGCCTTGAGCATGGCCGCCGCCGCCGTGCCGCAGCGCGTGCCCAGCCCGGCGAAGGAAGCGATCCAGTCGGCGCTCATGATGGCCTGGTGCGTCACGTCCAGCGGGAACAGCACGATCTGGGCGCCGCTGCGCATGACGATGTCGGCCGCCAGCGGATCGGCGTAGAAATTGAATTCGGCGGTCGGCGTGATGTTGCCGGGCACGCGCAAGGCCCCGCCCATCACCAGCAGCCGGCGCGCGCGGCGCAGGATGCCAGGCGCCAGCAACTCGGCCATGGCCAGATTGGACAAGGGGCCGATGGCTACCAGTTCGATACTGCCGGCCTCCGCGTCTTGCAGCAGGCGCACCAGGGCGTTGGCCGCGTGTTCGCCGGCGATGGGGCGCTGTTCGGGCAGTTGCACGCCGCCCAGGCCGTCCTCGCCGTGCACCAGGTTGCAGCGCGCCTCGCTGCCGTACAACGGCCGCTGCGCGCCGGCATAGACAGGCACCTCATGCAGGCCGGCCAGGTCGAGGATCTTGCGCGCATTGTGCGAGGTGGTCTGCACCGGGCGGTTGCCGGCCACGGTGGTGATGGCGCGCAAGCCGATCTCGCTGCTGCCGGCCGCCAGCAGCAGGGCCAGCGCGTCGTCGATGCCCGGATCGCAATCGATGATGACGGGAATGGCGTGGTGTTGCGATGTGGTCTGGTTCATGGAATTGGCTTGTATGTCAGTTGTCCGTCGCCGGCGTGCGGCCCGCCGCCAGCAGCGCATCGACCTGATCGCGATCGGGCAGCGCGCCGCGCGCGCCGACCGCGCCGATCGCCAGGCTGGCCGCGGCGCAGGCGCAGCGCAGAGCGTGCGGCAGCGGCCGGCCGTCCAGGCGCGCCGCCAGATAGGCGGCGTTGAAGCAATCGCCGGCGCCGGTGGTATCCACCACCCTGGCCGGGAACGCCGGCTGCCGCATCTCGTCGCCGTGGCTGACCGCCATCGCGCCCGCTGCGCCGCAGCTTACCACCACTTCTTCCGGCCCCAGCGCCAGCAGTTCGCGCATGGCCGGCAGGCTGGGCGGCACGCCCGTGCCGGCTTCGAACCCGGCTTCGTTGAAGAAGACGATGTCGGCCAGCGCCGCGCGCCGGCGCATGGCCAGCGGATCGGGCGCGACCGCGGCTTCCAGGTCGATCGCCACCCGCGCGCCGGCCTGGCGCGCCAGGCCGCACAGCAGTTCGAACTCATCCAGATCGTAAGGCATGGCATACACCAGACGCGCGCGCCGCAGCGCCTGGGTCAGGCCGCCGCTTTCCAGCAGGCGGCCGGGCATGGGCATGTAGATGATGGACTTCTCGCCCGACGGCGCCAGCACCGCGATGGCCGATGCCGAGGGCGTATCGGCCAGCGTGCTCAGGTAAGTCTGGTTGACGCCATGCTCGGCGAAAGAGGCGCGCAGCAGCGGCGCATGGGCGTCGTCGCCGGTGCGCCCGAAGGCGGCCGCGCGCATGCCCTGGCGCGCGATGGCGCATGCCACGTTGGCGGTGGTGCCGCCGGCCCGGATGCCCAAGGCGCGCCCCAACGTCTTGCCGCCGGGGGGCGGCAGTTGCGCCGCCTGCAGCATCAGGTCGGCCACCGGATCGCCGAAGGCCAGCAGGTCGATGTCGCGGCCCTGTTCCATCAGGCGGCTCCGTTGCCGGCGCGACGTTCGCGGCCGCCGGCGTGGTTGGCCAGCGCGATGCGGGACAGGCCCTCGGCCATGTCCTCCAGATCGAACTCGGGCTGGTTCACCACCAGGAACTCATCCAGCAGCTCGAACGGCAGCGCCGCCGTGCCGCGCAGCGCGCCGACCACGGCGCCGGCCATGGTGGCGATGGAATCGGTGTCGTTGCCGATCGAGGAGCACAGCGCGATGGTGCGCAGCGCATCGCCCTGGGCGTACTTGACCACGCCCAGCGCGGCCGGCACCGATTCGGCGGCCAGCACGGAATTGCCGACCATCTTTTCCATGTTGACCAGGAAGGAGTAATCGTCGCGCGCCTCGTCGGCGATGCGCAGCGCCATGTCCAGACGCGCCAGGTAATTCGGCCCGGCCACGCTGCGCGCCCGCTCGCGCGCCAGTTGTTCGCCGATGCGCCCGCCGCGCACCGCCGCCGCCAGCACGTCGCGCAGGTCGTTGCTGACCAACGCCTGCGACGCCGCGGCGGCTACCGAGCAGGCGGCCGAGATGGCCACGTCGGTGTCGTGCGACGGCAGGCAGGTCACCAGCGCCTGGGCGCAGGCGCGCTCGATGTCGCCCGGATGCACCAGGCCGGCCGGCGCCACGCGCATGGCGGCGCCGTTGGTGATGCCGATGGTGGTCATCTTGCGGCGCGAACGACCGATGATGCCGACGTCGTTGACATCCCCGCCCTCTTGCAAGGCCTTGACCATCAACGCCGTGCTCGGCCCCATGAAATTGGCCTTGGGACTGGTCGCGGCCCAGTCCAGCAGGCAGCTCACCCAGCCGTCGTAGCCGAGCTCGCCGCCGGCGGCGACCAGGGCGCGCGTCAGGTAATACATCTGGCTGGCGTCGTCGGTGACCTCACCGCGCTTGCCTGCGTTGGCGCCGGCGAAGGTGTCGTCGGGCGGGGTGCCGAAATGCGTGACCAGGCCGCCGTGGCGGCGGGCGATCTCATCGATGCCCCATTGCTCGGTCTGGGCGCCCAATGCGTCGCCCATGCCCGCCAGCGCCAGCGAGGCGAAAATCCTGTCTTTCATGGTGTTGCTGCTCACTAGCCTCTCCTAATTGACGATTCTTTTTCCTGCGCGGCCGCGGCGCCATCCGGCCACGGCCAGCGCCGCCAGCGTGACCAGCGGCGGCAGCATGTAGATCAGTTGCGGCGGGATGCGCCAGCCGCCCAGTTGCGTGGCCAGCACGCCGGCCGCGCCGAACAGCAGCGCCGCGCCCAGTACCCCACCCAGCCGGCGCGCGCCCAGAAACACCGCCGCCAGCGCCAGGAAGCCGCGGCCGGCGGTCATGTCGGCCTGGAACAGCGTGAGATAGCCCATGCTGAGATAGATCCCGCCCAACCCCGCCAGCAGGCCCGACATCAGCAAGGCCAGATAGCGCATGCGCTTGACCGGGATACCGGCCGCCGCGGCCGCCTGCGCGTTCTCGCCCGCCGCCCGCAGCCACACGCCCCAACGCGTGGCGCGCAGCAACAGCCACAGCAGCGGCGCCGCCAGCAGCGCGGCATAGACCAGCACGTGATGGCCGCGCCGGTTCTCGCCGTTGGCCAGCACGTCGAGGACGGGCCAGCCCTGCAGGCCCGGAACATGCAGCGCCGGCAGCGGCGCGCTGGCCAGGCTGGCGGTGGAACCCTTGTCACCCACCAGCACGCCCAGCAGGAATACCGTCAGACCCGCCGCCAGCACGTTGATGGCAATGCCGGCCACGATCAGATCCGCGCCCCATTCGAGATGGAACACCGCCAGCAGGCCGGCCAACAGCAAGGCCGCCAGCAAGCCGGCCACGCAGCCTATCCAGGGATAGCAGGCCGGCGCCAGTTGCGGGAACCAGTGCGGCGCATAGGCGCAGACGATCACGCCGAAGAAGGCCGCCACCAGCATCAGTCCTTCCAGCGCCACGTTGATGCAGCCAGCCAGATCCGACACCAGCCCGCCCAGCGCCGCCAGCAGGATGGGGGCGGCGGCGCGCAACACGGCCGGCAGCAGGCCGGCGGCAAACAGGCTCCAGGCCAGCCATTCTGCGTGGTCTGCGTGGCTCATCGCGCCCTCCCCTTGCACGCCAGGCGGCGCAGCCGCAACCAGCCTTCGGCCACGGAGGGCAGCAGGCGCTCCGACACCACGAACAGGATCACCAGCGCCTGGATCACCAGCACCACCTCATGCGGCACGTCGGTGCCGCGCTCCATGGCCAGCGCGCCGGTACGCAGCCAGGCATACAGCAAGGCCGCGGCCGGGATGTCGCGCGGCGCGTTGCGCGCCAGTAGCGCCACCAGCAAGCCTTCGTAGCCCAGCCCCGGCGGCAGATCCACCGGCAACCGGCCCAGCAAGCCATGGCTGATATGCACCCCGGCCAGCGCCGCGAACACGCCGCCGATGGCCATCGACAGCCACACCGCGCGCGCCGCCGGCATGCCAGCCTGGCGCGCGAACGCTGGCGCCTGGCCGACCACGCGGATCTCGTAGCCCAAGGTGGTGCGCATCAGCAGCAGCCAGGCCGCGCCCACCGCCAGCGGCACCAGCAGCAGCATCAGGTTGACCTTGGTGCGCGCCAGCAGCAGCGGCAATTGCAAGGCTTCCGGCAGCAGCGGCGTGACGATGAAGCCGGCGCCGGGGTCGCGCAGGACGTCGGTGACCATCCAGCGATAGAACTGCACCGCGACGATGTTGAGCATCAGCGTGGTGACGATTTCGTTGGCGTTGCAGCGCGTCTTGAGCAGGCCCGGCATCACGCCCCAGGCAAAGCCGGTGGCGCAGGCGGCAAGCACGGCCAGTGGCAGCACCACGAACCACGGCCCCGGCACGAACAGGCTCACCACGGTCGCCGCCAGCGCACCCAGGAACATCTGGCCATCGGCGCCCAGCGAGAACTGGCGCGCCTGGAACGGCAAGGCCACCGCCAGGCCGAGCAGGCACAGCGTGGTGGCGTCCTCGACCAGCGCGCCGAAACGCACCAGCCGGGTCAACTGCCAGCCATCGCCGGCGTTCCATTGCAGGCGCGGCAGCGCGCCGGTGATCAGCACCAGGAAGGCATGCACCGGTTCGTCGCTGACGGCCAGGATGATCAGGAAGCCGGCGGCCAGCGCCGCCAGCAGCGCCAGCGGCAGGCGCAAGCTGCGCGCGATGCGCTGACGCTGCTGCTGGCGCCGCAGGAGACCGGCGCCGTCGGCCGGCGCGCGCATGGGATCGGGGGCGTTCATGACATCGTCCTGTGCGCCGGCAAGGCCGTGAACGGCGCCTCCAGCGTGGCCGTCGCGCCCTCGTGGCGGCGCGCGGCGGTCATATACAGTCCGAGGGCGTCGGCATCCAGCCCCTCGGCCGGGAAATGCGCGACGATGCGCCCGCCTGCCATCACCGCCACGCGGTCCGACAGCGACAGCAATTCATCCAGGTCGGCCGAGATCAGCAGCACCGCGGCGCCCTCCGTGCACAGCGCCAGCAGTTGCCGGTGCAGCTCGCGCGCGGCGCCGATGTCCACGCCGCGCGTGGGCTGGCTGGCGATCAGCAGACGGGGCGCGGCGGCCATCTCGCGTCCCAGCACCACCTTTTGCATATTGCCGCCGGACAGCGTGGCGATCGGCGCCTCCACCGACGACGCCGACACGCCGCAGCGCTTGACCAGGTCGGCGGCGGCGCGGCGCACCGCGTTCATGTCCAGCCAGCCGCGCCGCGACAGCGGCGCCTTGTAGTAATCGATGGCGATGATGTTGTCGGCGATGCTCATGGCCGGCGCCACGCCGTCGTGCAGACGATCTTCGGCTACCGCCGCCACGCCGGCTGCGCGCGTGGCGCGCACGTTGCCGCCCATGAAGGGCCGGCCTGCGATGGTCGCGGCCTCGGCCACCGCCGCGCGCAGCCCCAGCAGTGCCTGCGCCAGCACGTCCTGGCCATTGCCTTCGACGCCGGCGATACCGAGGATCTCGCCGGCGCCGATATCGAAGGACAGCGGTCCCAGCGCCTGGCGCGGATCGGCATGCGCGGCCTGCAAGCCAAGCACGCGCACCAGTGGCGTGGCGGCGGCATGGCGGCGACGGGCCGGCGTCGCGGGCGGGCGGCCGCCGACGATCATCTCGCCGAGTTGCGCCGGCGTCACCGCCGACGACAGGCCGGCGCCGCTCACGCGTCCGCAGCGCAGCACGGTGAAGCGATCGGCGAATTCGCGCACTTCGTCCAGCTTGTGGGTGATCAGCACCACGGTCAGTCCGCGCGCCACCATGGCGCGCAGCGCGCCGAACAAGGCGCGCGCCTCCTGCGCCGCCAGCACCGCCGTCGGCTCGTCCAGCAACAGGATGCGCGCGCCGCGGTACAAGGCCTTCAGGATACCGACGCGCTGCTGCACGCCGATCGGCAGCGTGCGCACGCGCGCCGCCGGATCGACGGCCAGGCCGAAGGTCTGCATCAGCGCGCGTACCCGGGAATCGGCGCCGGCGCGGTCGATGCGCCAGCCCTTCATCGGTTCGCAGCCGAGCACGATGTTCTCGGCCACCGTGAAGGACGGCAGCAGTTGCACATGCTGCGGCACCAGGCCGATGCCGGCGGCGATGGCTGCGGTCGGACTGTCCAGCGGCAGCGGCTGGTCTTGCATGAAGATGCCGCCGCTGCTGGGCTGCTCCAGGCCGTAGAGCATTTTCATGACGGTGGATTTGCCGGCGCCGTTCTCGCCCACGATGGCATGCAGCTCACCGGCATGGATCGCCAGGTCGATGCCGTCGTTGGCCAGCGTTCCATTGGCATACAGCTTGGAGACGCCGCGCAATTCGATCAACGGCGCGCCTTGTACGGGGTCGATGGGGTGCTGATTCATCCGGCCACCTTGGCTGCAGCGTGGAAAGCGCTGGGCACCTGCACGCGGCCATTGACGATGTCGGCGCGCACGGCCTCGATGCGCTGGCGCAGCGCCTCCGGCAAGCCGTCGAGCACGCGCGAATGCGGCGCCAGGCTGATGCCGCCCTCGGCCAATCCCAGCGATTGCGCGCGGCCATAGGGCAATTGCTGCTGCAATGCCTGGCCGAGCGCGCGCACGATGGCGACGTCGATGTTCTTCATCACCGAGGTCACGATGGCGGCTGCGCGTTCGGGCTGGCTGTCGCGGTACATCGCGTATTGGTCCAGATCGACGCCGATGGCGTAGCGATGCGCGTCGGCGGCGGCTTCATTGACGCCCTGCCCGGTCGCGCCGGCGGCGTGGAAGATCAGGCCGGCGCCGGCCGCCATCTGGGCGTTGGCGATGTCCTTGCCGGCCGCCGGGTCGGAAAAGCCGTTGGCATACTGGCTGGCCACCGCGATGCCGGGCGCGGCGGCCCGGGCCCCGGCGCGGAAGCCCACGATGTAATCCTCGATCACCGGAAACTGCATGCCGCCCACCACGCCCAGGCCGCTGCCGGCAGGCAGGCCCGGCAAGGCGTTCTCGCGTACCAGCAGCGCGGCCAGGTAGCCGGCCAGGTAAGCGCCTTCGTTCTGGCGAAACAGGATGGAATGGACGTTGCCGCAGGCGCAGTGCGCATAGTCGGCGGCGGCGTCGAAGACGATGAAACGCATGCGCGGATAGGCGGCCGCCAGCTTTTGCACGTAAGGCACCATGGTGAAGGTGCCGGCCACGATGAGATCGTAATCGCCACTGTCGGCCAGGTCGGCCAATGCCGATTCCCAGCGGGTCGGATCATTGCCGCCCTCCACCACGCGGGTGGCCACCGGCAGCGTCTCGCGCGCCCGACGCATGCCCTGGGCGGCGGAATCGAAGAAGGACTTGTCGCCCAGGGTGCCGTTGATGAACAGCACCGCACGCAGTTGCGCCCCCGTTCCGGCGGACGCGCCCATGCGGTCGGTCAGTTGCCCCAGCAACGACAAGGCGGCGACGGCGCCGACGATCCAGGCCATGCGGATCAGCACGAATTGTAGGGTCTGCCTCATCGTTTCCTGGATACGCAGCGGCGCACTGCGCCGGCCGCGACGGGGGTTAACTCATGCCGCCGCTATGCTTGGCGATGCGGGTGCGATAGCGGTAGGTCGATACGTACTTCATCAGGCAATACTCGATGGGCTGGCGGCGATCGGACAGCGTGATGCGCTCGCACACCAGCAGCGGATCGCCGGCGGCGATGTCCAGCAGTTGCGCATCCTCGGCATCGGCCGCGCCGGCGCAGAGGTTTTCCACCGCCTCGGCCGGCTCGAAGCCGAACTCCGACATCAGCAGCTTGTACAGCGACCCGGCGCGCTCGATCTGGCTACGCGATATCTTCGCTCCGCGCGGCAGCACGAAGTGGGCGTCGTGCAAGCCCACCGGCGCATCGTCGATGGTGCGCACGCGGCGCACGCGCACCAGCGGTGCGCCGGCTTCGACGTTGAGCAGCGTCGAGATCGCCATGCTGGCGCCCACCGTCTCGATGCTCAGGATGCGCTGCCCCGGCACACCGCCGCGATTGCCGGTATCCTGCGAAAAGCTGTCGATGAAGCGCGTCGTCCCGCGCACGATGGACGGCGAGACGAAGGTGCCGCGTCCATGATCGCTGTAGATGATGCCGCGCTCCTCCATGAAGCGCAGCGCCTTGCGCACCGTGTCGCGACTCACTTCGTAGCGCTCGGCCAGCTCGCGCTCCGGCGGCAGCGCCTGGTTGTCGGTGAGCATGCCGCGATCGATAGTCTCGCGCAGGATATCTGCCAGCCAGCGGTAACGCGGCTGGGCGGTATCGGTCGGATTCAGGTTGGTTTTCATGGCGCCGATATTACATTGGTACGTACCAATTGTAAATCACGAAAACCGCCAGAAAACGCTGTTTCCAACGCTTGCATCGGCGACCATTCCTCCCCGCCTCCGACCCGGCCCAGCCCACCCATTCAGCGCGCCGCGTGCAAGGTGTGACGCTCGGCGCGCACCGGCGCGGCGGCTTGCGCCTGGTCGCCGTGGTCAACGCCGGCCACGCGCAGCAGCAACTCTTTCAGTTGGTCGTTCAGGTGGTCGGCGCGCTCGCGCAAATAGTTGTAAAACATCAGACCGAACAGGGCGATGGAAATCCCCAGCGCGGTCGCGTACAGCGCCGTGCCGATGCCCTTGGAGACGCCCGAGGGATCCGAGATGCCCGACGAGGCCAGCACCGCGAAGGTATCGATGATGCCCAGGATGGTGCCCACCAGGCCCAGCAGCGGCGCCGCGGTGACGATGGTGTCCAGCACCCACAGGCGGGCATTGACGCGGGTCTTGCCGGCGATATAAATGGCTTCGCCCAGGTCTTGCAGCTGCGCCGGATCGGACACCGCGCCGCGCGCGTGCAGCGCCTCGCGCACCAGTTGCACCGGCACGGTCTTGCGCTCCAGCATCTGGCTGTCGATGCTGGGCTTGAAATCGCTCTCCAGGCCCATCGACCGCAGCAGCCGCGCGGCATCGCGCGCGCCGAAGACGAAGAACAGTTGGCGTTCGACGATGAGGAACAGCGCCAGCACGGCCGCCGCATACATTGCATAAAAAGTCAGGTCATGAAACAGCTGGATGGCGTTCATGTCAGCTCCATCAAAAGGATGCGCCGGCCGTCAGGCACGGCGCATGGGTTGAACAGGCGCGTCAGAAATCGCTGCTGAACGACACCTGGAAGGTGCGCGGCGCGCCTACGTAAAACACCGGAGCGGAAGCCGCCGCGATCGCCGCGCCGTTGGTGCCGGTGGTGGCATTGGCATTGGTGGTGAAGGACGATCCGCTGGGGCCGGTCAGGCTCAGGTACTTCTTGTCGAACAGGTTGAACAACTGGAAGCGGACGGTCGGCGTCTGCAGGAAGCTGGCCTTGTTGAAGCGATAGCCGGCGCCCAGGTCGAACAGCGTGTAGCCGCCCACCTTGTCGTCATTGACCAGGGTCGAGTAGCGCTGGCCCACGTAGCGGCCCTGCGCGGTGGCGTAGAACGGGCCGGCGTTGTATTGCAGCGCCAGCGACGCCAGCCAGTCCGGCGTATCCGGCATTTGCTTGCCCGAGGTCTGCAGCGTGGTCGCCGTGCCGTTGGCCGCGCGCACTGCCACCTTGTCGTCGCTCATGCTGGAATCGGTGCGGGTCAGCGAGCCGTACATGTTCCAGTTCTTGTTCATCTTGTAGCCGGCTTCCAGCTCCAGGCCGAAGGTGCGGGCGTTGCCGACGTTGAACTGGGTGGTCAGGTTGGACACCGGATCATACTGGCTGGCGATGCGATCCTTGAAATCGACGTAGAACAGCGAGCCCGACAGCGTGAGCTGGTTGCCCGCATAGCGGTAGCCGAGGTCGAAGTTGTTGGACTTCTCGGCGCCGACGCTGGGCGAACCGATGCGCAGCGGCACGATGGCGCCGGCGGCGTTGCGCGCCACCAGCACGCCGTTGACGATGGCGGTGGTATAGCCGGGCGAGGCCGTGGTCTGCACCAGGCCGGTGTTGGCGTTGTTCTCCGGCGCGCGGGCGTTCTGGCCGGCGTTGAAGAACACCGACTGCGTCTCGGTCAACTGATAGCGCAGGCCCACGTTGCCCAGGGTATTGGTGAATTTCTGGTTGACCTGGTAATCGCCGCCGTTGCCGTTGGCGGTCAGGCCGCTGGCGTAGTTGCTGAAGTCGCGCTGCACTTCCTGGCGCTTGACGCCCAGTTGCACGTTGAGGCGGTCATTCATCAGGGCGAAGCTGTCCTGCAGGAACAGGGTGTGTGCATCGACCTTGGTGCTCCAGTTGCGGCCGGCGTTGTACGGCGTGCCGTCGGCATACTTCAGGTACTGGTTGGTGTCGCGCAGCCAGTAGTCGGCGCTGTTGCCGTTGTTGTCGATGCGCACGAAGGGGCTGTACTGCTTGGAGGTGCCGCTGTCGAACCACAGGCCGCCGGACAGGTTGTGCATGCCGAGCTGATAGTTGACCTTGGTGGTGATGCCCCAGCGGTCGGTCTGGCTGATGTTGCTGCCGTAGCCGAGGATGGTGTCGAGCGCATCGCCATCGCCGTTGACGTCGCCGATGCCGCCGTGGATCAGGTTGGCGCCGCGCGCCTCGGATACGCTGATCAACTGGTTGCCGCCGGTGCCGTAGCCATAGATGTAGTACGGATTGAAGTCGAAGCTGGCCTTGGGCGAGAGCTGCCAATGGTTGACCATCGAGACCTGGTAGTTCTCGAAGGGATTATTGTTGAAGCCCTGATAGTTGTTCAGGATGCTGGCGTTGGACGTGGCTTCGTTCTGCGCGGTGCCGGCCACCGGCGTCAGGTGGGTCGGCGGCGTGTTGCCGAAGTCATAGTTGTAGCCGAAGCGCGCCAGGTCGGCCTTGCTGACCGTGCGGTAGTTGGCGTTGTCCATCTTGTTCCACAGGAAGGCCAGCTTGGAGTAGCTGCCGCCACCGAAGTTGAACACTGCCTTGGCGTCGATGTGCTGGCGCTCGGCGCTGCCGTCGCCCTTGAATTTCTTGGCGCCGGCCTGCGACACCGAGACGAAGAACTTGGCGCGGCCGTTGGCGAACAGGCCCGAATCGAAGCGCAGGAATTCCTTGTTGTAGCTGTTGGAACCGACCGCGAAGTTGAACTTGCCGCCCAGCGTGTCGCGCGGATCACAGGTGTTGATGCCGATGTTGCCGCCGCTGGCGCCCACGTGCGGCGCTTCCAGGTCGCCGCTGCCCTGGGTCAGGAAGACGTCGCAGGTGTTTTCCGGATCGGCGAATTCCTGGATGTTGATGGAATAGTTCAGCGAGTCGTTCAGCGGTGCGCCATCCAGGGTCAGGCCCATCTGGTTGGCGTTATAGCCGCGCACGCGCAGCGTGCCGCCGAACAGGCCGGTGCCGTCGAAATCGAAGGTGGACACGCCAGGCAGGTTCTGGATCATCTGGAACGCGGTGGCGGTGGAATTCATTTTCTCGATCGCCTCGCGCGTCACCGAGCTGCGCGCCTTGGGCGAATCGTCGGCCTGGATCAGCCCCACGCCAGGCGCCTGATTCTGGCCCTGCACCGTGATCTGGCCGAGATCGCTGGTCTCCTCGGCATGCACCAGCGCCGCGTCGGCCAGGAACAGGCCTGACATCAGCAGCGCGAGCTTTTTGACTTTCAACTTCATCGTTGCTACTCCCCGATAGATAAGATGGTTGACTGCGGACGCGCGCGTCCGCCTTGCGATGCGCTCCTCATGCATCGCTTGAGCGATGTCTGTTCTTGAGAACTCTGCTGCAAATTGCGCTAACTCTTTCAACCGCCGCCCGGCTTGAATTGCAGATCGACCACGAAGCGATGCTGCGCCTCGCCCGGCCGGAACTGCTCCGGAAACGCCGGGAACTGGCCGAGATTGATGCTGCGGCGCGCGGCCTGATCCAGCAGCATCGAGTTGGACGACTCTTCGATGCCCGCATCCACCACGCTGCCGTCGCGGCGCAGGACGAACCAGACTTTCACGGTGCCCTCGGGGCGCTGCAGGCTGGCCTCGCGGCCGGTCGGATAGCGCTTCACCGAATTCAGGTAGGCCCGCACCTTGCCGATGAACTCGGCTTCCACATTGGCCTTGGGCGCGGCCGGCGGTGACGGCGGCGCGGACGGCTGCGGCGTCGGCGCCGCCTTCTGCGGCGGGGCCGCCGGTTCGCTGCGCGGCGTCGCCGTTTCCGTCGGCGCCTGCGCGGTGTCGGCCGGCGCCGTCGGCACGCTGGGCGCGGACGGCGCCTTGGGCAGCGGCTTCGGCTCGGGCCTGGGTTCGGGCTTGGGTTCGGGTTTGGGTTTCTGCACCGGCTCGGGCTTGGGCTCAGACCGCGGCGGCGGCACCGGTTGCGGCGGCGCGGGCGGCGGCTCGATGAATTCCAGCCTCACCGGCTCGTCATACTTGGGCTTGAGCGGCTTGGCGTCGCGCAGGCCGCCGGCCAGCAGCAACAGCGCCAGCCCCGCCGACGGCAGCGCCGCCAGCCAGTCCCGATAGCGATAGACGATGACCATGCGGCTCACTTGCGCTTGGCGACGAAAGAGATGGCGTCGAAGCCATTGCCCTTGAGCACGTCCATTAGATCGATCACGCGCTGGAACTCGATCTTCTGGTCGGCGTTGACGATCAGCACCAGCTTCTTGCCCGGCTCCTTCGCCTGCAATTGCTTGAGCCCCGGCACCAGCGCCTCATTGGCCACCGTCTTGCCTTCCAGCTCCAGCTCGCCGCCCACGCCCAGCGTGATGCGCGCGATGTTCTGCGTCTGCAGATCACTGGCCGACGACGAGGACGGCAGCGCAGTCTTGATGCCCAGCGCCGGGATCACGTTCAGGCTCAGCAGCACGAAGAACACCAGCAAAAACATCATCACGTCGATCATCGGAATGATCTCGATGCGCGCCCTGCGCTTCTCCGTTTCGCCCCAGCTTCTCATCGCCGCTTCCTTTCCACATGCAAGGCCCGAAGCGTGCGCAATGGCATCCGCCTCAGAATTAAGTGGAGTGGATTATGGGATCCGGAACAGGCCTTGTCAACGATTGGTACGTACCATTTATTTATTTTTTTGCTTCGCCTATTTTTAATGATGACGTCATAAATGAATGTTAAACAGAGAGATGAACCAAGATGGTTCGGAGGATGGGACGGACGCACAAGCGCGGCGCACGTATCCCATAAATATCGCTATAAATCAGTGACTTGGTCACATTATTGGTGCATTCATCCGGCGAACTCACCGCGTCTCTCCAGCTGTTTCATCCGTCGCTGGAAAAGCACGGAACAGCTTCCCGAACACGTTTCGCCAAAAACATAAGGTACGTTTCAATATCTATAACAATCGATATTCACCCCTCCCACCGCCCCACCTTGCCGGCGGGCATCTTGATCTTGCCCCCGTTTCACGGACACCCCTATAAGCGATTAACTATCGCAATAGGAGGTGGACGATGACCAAGAGCAAGGCAGGCAGAAAGGGGCAGGAGTTCAGCCTGGAGTTCAGGCAGCAGGCACTGTTGCGAGCGGCCACAGAAGGGGTAACCACGGTGGCTCGTGATCTGGGGTTGCAGCCTGCCCAGCTGTACAGTTGGCGCGCCCAGGCGCGGCGGCACGACCAGGACGATCAGGCACAACGCTTGGAGTTGGCCGAACATGCACGGCTCAAACGTGAAGTGGCGCGGCTGGAGGAGGAGAACGCTTTC
>WNDX01000094.1 GCA_009914615.1 Herbaspirillum frisingense | reverse complement strand
GTTTGACTACATTGAGGTTGACTACAATCGGATCCGGCTGCACTCGACCCTGGGCTACCTCAGCCCAGAGCAGTACGAGCTGGCCAATGTCGCTTAGATAGGTGTCCGTAAATCAGGGGCAAGATCACCGATGCCACCTTCCCGCCGATGGAGTTCGTGAAGGACGGCAAGCGCACCGGCTTCGACATCGAGCTGATCGAAGCGCTGGCCAAGACCATGGGCAAGAAGGTCCAGTGGATTGACATCGATTTCAAGGGCCTGATCCCCGGCCTGATCTCCAACCGCTTCGACATCGCCGCGTCGGCCATCTACATGACCGATGACCGTCGCAAGGTGGTCAATTTCAGCGATCCGTACTACCGCGGCGGCCTGGCCGTGCTGGTGCGTCGCGACGACCAGAGCATCAAGGTGCCGGACGACCTGAACAAGGGCAAGAAGGTTTCGGTGCAGGTCGGCACCAAGTCGGTCGGCTACCTGAAGGATAACTACCCCGGCGTGGAACGCGTCGAGGTCGAGAAGAACCAGGCCATGTTCGACCTGCTGGCCACTGGCCGCGTCAATGCCGCCGTCACCGGCCGTCCGGCCGCCGTCGAGTATGCCCGCACCCAGCCGCAGGTGCGCGTGCTGGACAAGGGCCTGACCACCGAGCTGTACGGCTTCGCCATGCGCAAGGGCGACACCGAGCTGGCTGAGCAGTTGAACAAGGCGCTGCAGACCCTGCGCGTCAACGGCACCTATACCGCGCTGACCGACAAGTGGTTCGGCAAGAGCGAGTAAGGCATCACCCGGCCTGAGGCCGGGCGGGCGGCCATCCAGCGCGGCGGCCGCCACCATTCATCATCAGGGAACCGCCGCCGGCCAGGCCGGCGCAGGCAGGGTGGTTTCTTTTCCGGAGCACCTCAATGGAACTGGACTTTTCGGCCGTATGGGAAAGCTGGCGTTCGCTCGCCAGCGGCACCGCGGTCACGGTGGAAATCACCGCCGCCGCGCTGGTGCTCGGCTGCGTGCTGGGCCTGCTGGTCGGGCTGGGGCGGCTGTCGCCGCAGCGCCGCATCATCTACGGCATCTGCACCTTCTATCTGACGCTGGTGCGCGGTACGCCGCTGCTGGTGCAGCTGTTCATCTGGTTCTTCGGCCTGCCGCACCTGGGCATCCTGCTGCCGGCTTACGTCTGCGGCATCCTCGGCCTGGGCATCTACAGCGGCGCTTACGTCTCCGAGATCGTGCGCGGTTCCATCCAGTCGATCGAACGCGGCCAGATGGAAGCGGCGCGCTCGCTGGGCCTGCCCTACAAGATGGCGATGCGGCGCGTGGTGCTGCCGCAGGCTTTCGTGCGCATGATTCCGCCGCTGGGCAATGAATTCATCGCGCTGATCAAGAACTCGGCCCTGGTGTCGCTGCTGACCATCGCCGACCTGATGCACGAGGGCGAGAAGATCATCAGCGTGTCCTACCGATCGCTGGAAACTTATCTGGTGATCGCCGTGATTTACCTGGTCCTGACCAGCATCGCCACCCTGGTGCTGCGCCGGATCGAAAAGGTGCTGCGTTCCGAAGGGAGAGTGTGATGGCCCAGGCTATCGTCGATATCAAGGGCCTGAAGAAATCCTTCGGCGACCATGTGGTGCTGAAGGACATCGATTTCGCCGTCGCGCCCAGCCAGGTGGTGGTGGTCATCGGCCCCAGCGGTTCCGGCAAGAGCACGTTCCTGCGCTGCCTGAACGGGCTGGAAACGGCCGAAGGCGGCACCATCGTGGTATGCGGACATCCGGTGGTCGAAGACGGCCGCATGATGCCCGAAGCCAAGCTCGACGCGCTGCGCGCCGAAGTAGGCATGGTGTTCCAGTCGTTCAACCTGTTCCCGCACCTGACCGTGCTGGACAACATCGCCCTGGCGCCGACCTGCCTGCGTGGCGTGCCGCGCAAACAGGCCGAGGAGCAGGGCATGCGCCTGCTCAAGAAGGTTGGCCTGGAGCACAAGGCCAAGGTCTATCCCGGCACCTTGTCGGGCGGCCAGAAGCAGCGCGTGGCGATTGCTCGCGCACTGGCCATGGAACCCAAGGTCATGCTGTTCGACGAGCCGACCTCGGCACTCGACCCCGAACTGGTGGGCGAAGTGTTGCAGGTGATGAAGGATCTGGCGGCCGAAGGCATGACCATGCTGATCGTCACCCATGAGATGGGCTTTGCGCGTGAAGTGGCCGACGTGGTGGTGGTCATGGATCACGGCAGCATCGTGGAGGCCGGCGCGCCCGCCGAGATCTTCACCGCGCCCAAGGAAGCCCGCACACGCAGCTTCCTGCAGACCATGCTGGCGCGAGAGGCGGCTCATGGCGCTTGATATTGCTTCGCAAGCGCGGCCGGGTTCGCTCGGCGGCGCCGTTCTGGCTGTCGGCAATCTCGGTCGCATCGCCGCGGTACCTTGGAAGAACGAGGGCGGGCAGACGCGCGAACTATGCGTGGAGCCGGCCGACGCCGATTTTTCCAATTTCATCTGGCGCGCCAGCGTGGCTGATGTCGGCCGCGATGGCGCGTTTTCCACCTTCGACGGCATCGCCCGCACCATCGTGCTGCTGGAAGGCGGCGGCTTCACCATGCACAGCGGCGGCGCCGAGATCCACGACCTGCGCGAATGCTTCGCGCCTTACGCCTTCGCCGGCGAGACGCATATCTCGGTGCGCCTGCATGGCGCGCCGACGCTGGACTTCAACCTGATGATCAGGCGCGACCTGGCCGAGGGTGAAGTGCTGATGCTCAACGAGCAGAATTCGCGCCGCCTGCCGGCCGGCGCCGCGCTGCTGTACGTGGCGCAAGGCGTGGCCGCGCTGGCGGACGCCGCCGGCCAGCAGCAGGCGCTGCGCGTCGGCGATTTCGTGCGGCTACGCGAGGGCACCGTGCTGCCCGAGCTATTGTGCGCGGCGGGCGCGGTCGTACTGGCGGTCTGTATCCGCCGCAAAGCTTGAATCTGAAATGAATCCACCATCCGCGCGGCCACCAGCGGCGCGGATGCATTGCAGTAAAACCTCAATAAAACCAAGAAATGGTGAGCATATGGCAACGCACACCGGGCCAGACCCACAACACCCGATTCCTCCCGGCGGCGCGCTGTTCTGCCCGTCGGCCCTGCTGCCCGAAGGCTGGCGCAGCGATGTGCTGCTGCGCTGGGATGCGGCAGGCAACCTGACCGCGGCCACGCCCGGCAGTGCCCGCGGCGACGCCGCGATCGCCGCCGGGCCGGTGATCCCCGGCATGCCCAATCTGCATTCGCACGCTTTCCAGCGCGCCATGGCAGGGCTGACCGAGACCATGGGCAGCCCGACCGATTCCTTCTGGAGCTGGCGCACGCTGATGTACCGCTTCGCCCAGCGCTTGCAGCCGCGGCACCTGGAGGCGATCGCACGCCATCTTTATATCGAGATGCTCAAGGCCGGCTACACCTCGGTCTGCGAATTCCATTATCTGCACCATGCCCAGGGCGGAACGGCGTACGCCGATCCGGCCGAGCTGTCGCTGCGCGTGATGCGGGCGGCCGAAGAGGCCGGCATCGGCATGACCCTGCTGCCGGTGCTGTACCAGTACGGCGGTTTCGGCAGTGCCGCGCCGCTGGAGCATCAGGCGCGCTTTCTCTCCTCGCCGCAATGGATGCTGGAGCTGCGCGCACGGTTGCAGCAAGCCTTGCCGGAAGACGGCATGCGCCGCTACGGCGTTGCGCCGCATTCGCTGCGCGCGGTGTCGGCCGATGGCTTGGCAGCCCTGGTCGCGGGCTTGCGCTCCCAGGCCAATGGCGAGGATGCGCCCATCCATATCCATATCGCCGAGCAGACCCGCGAGGTAGAGGACTGCCTGGCATGGAGCGGCAAGCGGCCGGTACAGTTGTTGCTTTCCCTGCAGGATCTCGATCGCCGCTGGTGTCTGGTGCATGCCACGCACATGTCGGATGACGAGTATCACGCCGTGGCGGCAGGCGGCGCGGTGGTGGGCCTGTGCCCGACCACCGAAGCCAACCTGGGCGACGGCATCATCGATGCGCCGCGCCTGCTGGAGGATGGCGCCAACTGGGGCATCGGTTCGGACAGCAACATTGCCATCAATCTGCGTTCCGAGCTGCGCCTGCTCGAATACGGGCAGCGCCTGCACCATCGCCGGCGCAACGTGCTTGCATCGTAAGCCGCGCCGGCCGTGGCCGATCGCCTGTTCGCGCAAGCCGTGTCCGGCGGCGCGCTGGCTACCGGCCGCCGTGTGGCCGGGCTGCTCGCGGGGCAGCGCGCCGACTTTGCGGTGCTGGACGGCGAAGACGTCAACCTGGCCAACCGCGCGCCTGATCAGTTGCTGTCGGCGCTGGTATTTTGCGAACACGAGGATAACCCGGTACGCGACGTCTATGTTGGCGGCAGGCAAGTGGTCGCGGCCGGCCATCATGCGCTGGAAGGCAGCGCCCGCGCTGCTTACCGCGCCACGGTATCCGAGCTCTTGAAAGATTAAGGAAGCGAAATGAACCAGGAAGTATTCAAGCTGCGGCAAGGCACCACGCCCTTGCTGATCTCCATGCCCCACGTGGGCACGCAATTGCCGGACGACCTCAAGCCGGTCTTCAGCGACGTCGGCCTGCAGGTGGACGACACCGACTGGCACATCGAGGATCTGTACGACTTCGCGGTGGAGATGGGGGTGTCCATCATCCGCCCGTATTACTCGCGCTACACCATCGACCTGAATCGTCCGGCCGACGGCCAGAGCCTGTATCCGGGCCAGAACACTACCGGCCTGTGTCCGTTGACGACCTTCGACAACGTGCCGCTGTACAAGCCCGGCATGGCGCCGGATGAAGCCGAGATTGCGCGCCGCCTGCCGATCTACTGGAAGCCGTATCACGATGCCCTGCAAGCCGAACTGGAGCGCATCAAGGCCATCCACGGCTATGCCTTGCTGTGGGATGCGCACTCGATCCGCTCTCTGATCCCGCACTTGTTCGAAGGCGAACTGCCGGTATTCAACTTCGGTTCCGCCAACGGCGAATCCTGCGCGCCCGGCGTGGCGGAAGCCTTGCTCAAGCAGGCGCAGACGCTGGCGCCGCATTATCCGGCGGTGCTCAACGGACGCTTCAAGGGCGGCTACATCACACGCAATTACGGCAAGCCGGCGCAGCGGGTGCATGCAGTGCAACTGGAGCTGGCGCAGCGCAGCTACATGCAGGAACAGGCGCCCTATGCGATGGATGCCGGGCTGGCCGGCCAGCTCAAGCCGGTGCTGGCGCAATTGATCAAGGGCTACCTGGCGTTCAAGCCCGCCTGATCGGCTATTCCGAGACGCATGCCGCATGGACGGCCTGCCTGCGATGAACTCGCGGCAGGCCGTTTTGCTTTGCGCGCTCGCGTTTGATCCAGCGCAAGCCCGCCGCAGCCCATGGCACCGAGCGGCGGGGGCTTGATGCATGTCAAGCCGCATCGGGGCCGCCGGGCATAGGATGCAGTCATACGATTTCTGTCACCCGGCGAGGTCATCATGTTCAAGAACATTCTTTTGGCAACCGACGGTTCCCGGCTGTGCAACGAATCGGTGAAAGCAGCCATCGCCCTGGCGAAAAGCTGCGGCAGCCGGCTGGTTGGCTTGTCGGTCGCCGGCAACCTGCGCGCCTTGTCCATCCCCGAAGTCAGCGTCGGCGTGGACGTGGCGCAGACCGACGAAGCGGGCCGCGCCCGCGCGCTGGCCAGCATCGCGGTAATCACGGAAATGGCGCGCGAACAGGGCGTTCCTTGCTCCGTGCAGGTGGCCCAGGGCGGCCGTCCGTATGAAGAAATCATGCGCGTGGCCGAGCGCGAGCACTGCGATGCCATCTTCATGGCCTCCAAGGCACGTTCGACGCTGGGCCGGATGCTGTTCGGCAGCCAGACGCAGAAGGTGGTGGCGCGCAGCAAGGTGCCGGTGCTGGTGTTCCGTTGAGAAGCGCTCGGCGCCTGTAAAGTTTGTGGTGTGGAGGGTCGGGCCGTCCCTGTGGAGAGGGGCGGCCCTTTTTTACGTCCCTCGCATCGAGAGTGTTTGGAGAAACGCCGCTCAGTTGATACAGTTTGTCCTTGTTGAAAACGAGCAAGACAAGGAGCAGGTAGTGGCCAACGCGCATCAGGATACTCAGGGCGGCAATGCATTCACGCGGTTTTTTTCCCATGAGGCGGCCGGCGGCATTGTGCTGGCGATCGCCGCAGTGCTGGCGCTCATCATCAGCAATTCGGGATGGCGCGAGGCTTATGAGGCATTTACGCGCATCCCGGGTACAGTCGATATCGGCGGCCTGATCGTTCTCTCCAAGCCCTTGCTGTTGTGGGTAAACGACCTGTGGATGGCGGTGTTCTTCTTCCTGGTCGGGCTGGAAATCAAACGCGAATTCGTGGAAGGCGAACTGGCCTCGCGCAGCCAGGCCATCTTGCCCGCAGCCGCCGCCTTGGGCGGCATGGTGGTGCCGGCGGGAATCTATGCGCTGATCAACCTGGGCGATCCGGTGGCGCTGCGCGGCTGGGCGATTCCTGCCGCCACCGACATCGCCTTTGCCATCGGCATCGTGATGCTGCTGGGTTCGCGCGTGCCGACGTCGCTGAAGGTCTTCCTGACCGCGGTGGCCATCATCGATGACCTCGGCGCCATCGTGGTGATCGCGCTGTTCTATACCGACAATCTGTCGCTTGGCATGCTGGCCGGAGCGGGTGTGGGAACGCTGGTGCTGGTGCTGCTCAACCGCAGCGGAGTCAAGCGCGCGGATATCTACCTCGTGGTCGGGCTGGCGATCTGGGTCTGCGTGCTGAAGTCAGGCATTCACGCCACGCTGGCCGGCGTGGTGACGGCACTGGCGATTCCCATGCGGGATGGCGAAGACCAGCCGCTGGCGGGTGCGTTGGAGCATGGGCTGCACCCCTGGGTGGCCTTCTTGGTGTTGCCGATGTTTGCATTTGCCAATGCCGGCGTCTCGCTGCAGGGCGCGTCGCTAGGCAGCCTGTTCGATCCCATCCCGCTGGGCATTGCCGGCGGGCTGGTGTTGGGCAAGACCATCGGCGTGTTCGGCGCCGCCTGGCTGATGGTGCGCAGCGGCTTGGCCAGCGCGCCGGCCGGCGCCAGCACGCGGCAATTCGTGGGCGTCTGCATGCTGTGAGGCATCGGCTTCACGATGAGCTTGTTCATCGGCGGGTTGGCATTCCAGGGCTTGAGCCCAGACTTCGAAGCCAAGCTGAAACTGGGCGTGTTGAGCGGATCCATCCTGGCGGGACTGTTGGGAACCCTGGTGTTATGGCGCAAGACATAAAGAAGCTGAATGTCTTGATATGTCAGCATTTTTTCGATGATGGAAGCCGCCAATTCCATAATCTTTTATACCGTTTTTGAAGATTTTGGGGATCAAGTCGCCGTTTGGCGACGCTGGCGGAACTTTCCGTATTGCGACGCACGATGCTCGTCTCGCGATAAACGCAGAGCCATCCATTCGTCGAATTCCGCATTGCTTGGGGAAAAGCTGCTGATCGGAAAAATTCTAAATTCGCGTTTTGATTTATGACATGCGGAAATTGCTGCTACGCGAAACGATAGATTCTTTACACCGCGTTTTGGCAGTAGCAAGATGGGCTTGAAGCTCAGTATCCGGGCGGGGTTGATCCGCCGGAGGCCGGTTTTCATGGCAGCAGGAGGGCCGCAACAAAGGCCCATTCATTGCTGCCGGGAATTTTTTACCGGTCGGGCAATAAGCTGCGTGAATATTGCTGCAGCGTAAATACGCGGAGGAGACATTCATGAAAATCATCGAACTGTTGATGGGGTACGGCGTACAGGCTTTGTTCTGGTACGCCTTGTATGTAGTGATCGGAAGCTGTGCCTTCGGCGCCTATGTGTGGCGCCGGACCGGCTTCGGTCACTGATATCGGCCTGATTCGCGCCGCCATCCGGCACGGGCCGGTAACGCAAGGGGATATTGCGCGGCGGCGCGCGGGCACCATGGGGAAGGGTAGCTATGCACATCCTTGATCAGATCATGTCGTGGGGCATGGTCTTTGTGAGTTGGTACGCAGTGTATGTCCTGGTTGCGGGCGGTGCGTTCGCGGCTTATCTGGTGTATCGCTTGTGGCTGCCAGATGCCCTGAAGCCGAAGCATGGTCGCCATCAGCCGCCGCAGCACCGGCGCGTGGACTGAGCAGCAGCCGATTTCATACAACCTGGTTTTACGATTGTCGATGCGGCGGGTAGCGCTTGATTGCGTTACCCGCCGTTTCTCATTTCACGCGTCCGCTATTCGCGGCATGACACCGCGTGATTTTCTTCCGCTGCATGTCGCTTAAAACGGTCGAGCCGGCCACTTCCTTTCCTCGCGGCGTAGAAAAATCTCCATGACGGGGCTTTTTTTTCTGTTTTCCCGGTGCTATCCTGTTTTCGCGCAAACGTTTGCGCATCAATAACGGCGTCTATTTTCATGGAAACGCCGACAACATCAACATTGGAGACGCAGATGAACAAATTCACCCGCCGCCAGTTCGCGGCTGCCGCGCTGCTGGCCTGTGCAGTCATTCCGGGCGCCGTGATGGCGCAGACGCCTGCCAAGCCCAAGGTCGCCCTGGTCATGAAATCGCTGGCCAACGAATTCTTCCTGAACATGGAAAACGGCGCGCGCGAGCACCAGAAAGCCAACGCCGCCAAGTACGACCTGATCGCCAACGGCATCAAGGACGAGCAAGACACCGCCAACCAGATCAAGATCGTCGAGCAGATGATCGTCTCCAAGGTCAGCGCGCTGGTGATCGCACCCGCCGATTCCAAGGCCCTGGTGCCGGTAGTGAAGAAGGCGATCGACGCCGGCATCATCGTGGTCAACATCGACAACAAGCTGGATGACGCGGCCCTGAAGGAAAAAGGCATCAGCGTGCCGTTCGTCGGCCCGGATAACCGCAAGGGCGCCAAACTGGCCGGCGACTACCTCGGCAAGCAACTGCAGAAGGGCGACAAGGTCGCGATCATCGAAGGCGTCTCGACCACCGTCAACGCCCAGCAACGCACTCTGGGCTTCCAGGATGCGATGAAGGATGCCGGCGCCAACGTGGTGACCGTGCAGTCCGGCCAGTGGGAAATCGACCAGGGTAACAAGGTCGCGGCCTCGATCCTGAACGCGCATCCCGATATCAAGGCCATTCTGGCCGGCAACGACAACATGGCGCTGGGCGCCGTGGCGGCAATCCGCGCTGCCGGCAAGAATGGCAAGGTGCTGCTGGTCGGCTACGATAACATCACCGCCATCAAACCCATGCTGAAGGACGGTCGCGTGCTGGCCACGGTGGATCAGTTCGCCTCGCAACAGGCGGTGTTCGGCATCGAAACCGCGCTCAAGGCGGTGACCGAGAAGAAGCCGCAAAGCAGCCTGGGCGGCACCGTCGAGACCAAGGTCTCGCTGGTCACCAAGTAAGCGGCATTCCGACCCGGAAGGCCTGCGCCCCGCCTGTGGCGCAGGCCTCGGCCATCCCTTCATTCGCGCTACAGCCCTCATGCAGCCGACCGATTCCTTACCCATTCCCGCTCCCTTGCTGACGCTGACCGGCATCGGCAAGAGCTATGCCGCGCCGGTGCTCGACGGCATCGACCTGGAGCTGCGTCCCGGCCAGGTGCTGGCGCTGACCGGCGAAAACGGCGCCGGCAAGAGCACGCTGTCCAAGATCATTTGCGGCCTGGTCGATGCCAGCGCCGGCGCCATGCAACTGGACGGCCAGCCTTACCAGCCGGCCTCGCGCACCCAGGCCGAGGCACTGGGCATCCGCATGGTGATGCAGGAACTGAACCTGATCCCCACGCTGAGCATCGCCGAAAACCTGTTCCTGGAAAAACTCCCACGCCGCTTCGGCTGGATCGACCGCAAGAAGCTGGCCGACGCCGCCCATCAGCAGATGGAAGTGGTCGGCCTGGGCGAGCTGGATCCCTGGACGCCGGTGGGCGAGCTGGGCCTGGGCCACCAGCAGATGGTGGAGATCGCGCGCAACCTGATCGGCAGCTGTCGCTGCCTGGTGCTGGACGAGCCGACCGCCATGCTGACCAGCCGCGAAGTCGAGTTGCTGTTCGCACGCATCGAACGTTTGCGCGCCGAAGGCGTGGCGATCATCTACATTTCGCACCGCCTGGAAGAACTCAAGCGCATCGCCGATCGCATCGTGGTGCTGCGCGACGGCAAGCTGGTCTGCAACGACGATATCCGTCGTTATTCGACCGAACAACTGGTGCAATTGATGGCGGGCGAGCTGACCAAGGTCGATCTCGATGCCAGTCATCGCGAGATCGGTGCGCCGGTGCTGCGCGTGCGTGGTCTCGGGCGCAGCGGCGTGGTGCAGCCGGCCTCGCTGGATTTGCATGCCGGCGAAGTGCTGGGCATCGCCGGTCTGATCGGCTCCGGCCGTACTGAATTGCTGCGCTTGATCTTCGGCGCCGACCGCGCCGACCACGGGGACATCTTCATCGGCGACAGCCAGCGGGCGGCCGTCATTCGCAGTCCCAAGGATGCGGTCAAGGCCGGCATCGCCATGGTCACGGAAGACCGCAAGGGTCAGGGTCTGCTGCTGCCGCAGGCGATCAGCGTCAATACCTCGCTGGCCGATCTGGGCCGCGTGAGCCGCGCCGGCGTGCTCGATCATGCCGCCGAAGCCAGCGTAGCCCAGGAATATGTCAAGAAGCTGCGCATCCGCTCCGGCAGCGTGGCGCAGGCCGCGGGGGAGCTGTCCGGCGGCAACCAGCAGAAGGTGGTGATCGCGCGCTGGCTGTATCGCGATTGTCCCATCATGCTGTTCGACGAACCCACGCGCGGCATCGACATCGGCGCCAAGTCGGACATTTACCGCTTGTTTGCCGAACTGGCCGGACAGGGCAAGGGCTTGTTGGTGGTGTCCAGCGATCTGCGCGAATTGATGCAGATCTGCGACCGCATCGCCGTGATGAGCGCCGGCCGCATCGCCGAGACCTTCTCTCGCGCCGACTGGTCGCAGGAACGCATCCTGGCCGCCGCCTTCAGCGGTTACGTGGGCCGCCAGGAAGCCGTCGAAGCCGCGCAGATAGCGGGCAACACGGCCTGAGGCCGTACCGCGACAACAAATCATCAGCAGCACACAATCAACAGCAAAGACTCAACGAGACACATGCTTACTTCCTCCAACAGCCGGCAAGCGGCCTACCTGGCCGGCATCAAGAACTACCTGGGACTGGTCGCGGCGCTGCTGGCGATGTGCGTCATGTTCACCTTCCTGAGCGAGAACTTCCTCAGCCCGGCCACCTTCATCACGCTGTCCAACGACATCCCGCCGCTGGTGGTCATGTCGGTGGGCATGACCTTCATCCTCATTATCGGCGGCATCGACCTGTCGGTCGGTTCGGTGATGGCGCTGGCGGCCTCCATGCTGTCCATGGCCATGGTGCGCTGGGGCTGGCCGCTGTATGCCGCGGCGCCGCTGGGCGTGGTGGTGGCCGCGGCATGCGGCATGCTGACCGGGCTGGTGTCGGTGCACTGGCGCATTCCGTCGTTCATCGTCTCGCTGGGCGTGCTGGAAATCGCGCGCGGCCTGGCCTACCAGGTGACCAATTCGCGTACCGAATACATCGGCAGCGCGGTGGACGTGGTCAGTTCACCGGTGCTGTTCGGCATGTCGCCGGCCTTCCTGGCGGCCATCGCCATCGTGGTCGCGGCGCACCTGGTGCTCACCCGCACCGTGCTGGGCCGTTACTGGATCGGCATCGGCACCAATGAAGAAGCGGTGCGGCTGTCGGGCGTCAATCCCAATCCCAGCAAGGTGCTGGCGTTTGCCCTGATGGGCGCTTTCGCCGGCATCGCGGCGCTGTTCCAGGTCTCGCGCCTGGAAGCGGCCGACCCCAACGGCGGCGTCGGCATGGAACTGCAGGTGATCGCGGCGGTGGTGATCGGCGGCACCAGTCTGATGGGCGGGCGCGGCTCTATCATCAGCACCTTCATCGGCGTGCTGATCATTTCGGTGCTGGAAGCCGGCCTGGCCCAGGTCGGCGTCTCCGAGCCGATGAAGCGTATCATCACGGGCGCGGTCATTGTCGTGGCCGTCATCCTCGACACTTACCGTCGCCGCGGCCAACGCCACGCACGTTGAGCGCCGGGCTTGCCCACGCCTCACAGAAACCGATATGTCAACCATCAAGGACGTCGCCAGACTGGCCGGAGTGTCGTATACCACGGTCTCCCACGTGCTCAACCATACGCGTCCGGTCAGCGCCGCCGCGCGCGAGCGCGTGCTGCGCGCGGTCGATGAACTGGCCTACGTGCCCAGCGCGCTGGCGCGTTCGCTGCGCAGCAAGGTCACTGGCAGTATCGGCCTGATCATCCCCAATAACACCAACCCTTACTTCTCCGAGCTGGCGCGTGGCATCGAGGATCATTGCTATGGCGCGGGCTATAGCGTGATCCTGTGCAATTCCGACGACGACCCCGACAAGCAGCGCGACTACCTGCAAGTGTTGCAGACCAAGCATTGCGACGGCTTGATCATCGCCACGCTGAACCAGAGCGATCTCATGCCCAGGGCCAAGCTGGACATCCCCACCGTGCTGCTGGACCGCGCACCGAGGGAGCACGGTACCGATCTGGTCAGCACCGACAATGCGCGGGGCGGCCAATTAGCGGCCGAGCACCTGCTGGGTCTGAAGCGCCGCCGCATCGCCTGCATCGCAGGGCCCAGCGGACTGGATCTGTCCGACGAGCGGGTGAACGGTTTTCGCAACACGCTGGAAGAGGGCGGCTGCATGCTGGGTGAGGCGGATCTGTTGCACGCCGACTTCAGCGGCATCGGCGGCTACCAGGCTGCAATGCAACTGCTGCAGCGGCGCCAGCCGCCCGATGCCATCTTCTGCTGCAACGACATGATGGCCATCGGCGTGCTGCGCGCCGCCGGCGAACTGCAGATCGAGGTGCCGGGCGCCTTGTCGGTGGTGGGTTTCGATGATATCGAATTGGCCCAGTTCATCCATCCGCCGCTGACCACGGTAGCCCAGAACACCCGCCGGCTCGGTAATCTGACGGCGCAGTTCCTGCTGGAACGCATCGCCGATCCCGAACTGCCGGCGCGCCGCGAGACGGTCGCGCCGCAACTGCAAATCCGGGGCTCCACGGCTCCGCTTTCACACTCACGGAAATAACATGATCGTCATCATCGGCAGCGTCAACATGGATCTGGTCTTGCGCGTGCCGCGCATGCCCCTGCCGGGCGAAACCCTGGCCGGGGAAAAATTCATGACCATCCCCGGCGGCAAGGGCGCCAACCAGGCCGTCGCTTGCGCCCGCCTGAGTGCACCCGGCACGCCGGTGGCCATGGTGGCTTGCGTCGGCGGCGACGCCTTCGGCCGCCAGATGCGCGCGTCCATCGTCGCCAGCGGCATCGACGACAGCTACATCGACGACATCCCGGAAGAGGCCACCGGCATCGCCTCCATCATGGTCGATGGCAATGCGCAAAACAGCATCGTCATCGCCGCCGGCGCCAACGGCCGTCTCGACATCGAACACATCGAGCGCGCACGCCCGCTGATCGAATCGGCCTCCATCGTGCTGCTGCAGTTGGAAGTGCCGATTCCCACCGTGCTGCACGCCGTGGAGCTGGCGCACGATCTGGGCAAGACCGTGGTGCTCAATCCCGCGCCGGCCCAGTCCTTGCCCAAGGCCTTGCTGCAAAAGATCGATTACCTGATCCTCAATGAAATCGAAGCCGCCATGCTTGCCGAAGAGGCGTCGGACGACATCCCCGAACTGACCCGCAAGCTGCACGCGCTGGGCGCGCGCAATGTGGTCGTCACGCTGGGCGAGAAGGGGGTCTACGGCTCCTTTGCCGATGCCGGCCAGCGCCATCAGGAGGCAAAGAAGGTGAAGGCAGTCGATACCACGGCGGCCGGCGACACCTTCATCGGCGGCTTCATCGGTGCGCTGGCCCAGGGCCGCGGCGAATTCGAGGCGATTGCCTATGGCCAGGCCGCGGCGGCCTTGAGCGTCACCCGCGCCGGCGCCCAGACCTCCATCCCGACGCGCGACGAGATCGCACTCTGACCCCAAGGACCGCCCATGAAAAAGACCCCGCTGCTCAACGCCGCCATCTCGCAAGTCATTGCCTCCATGGGCCATGGCGACACCATCGTGATCGGCGATGCCGGCCTGCCCGCGCCGCAGGGCGTGCCGGTGATCGATCTGGCGCTGACCCAGGGCATTCCCGATTTCATGAGCGTGCTGCGCACCGTGTTGAGCGAGTTGCAGGTGGAGTTCCACGTGGTCGCCGAGGAGCTGGCCGCGCGCAGTCCCGCGCTGTCGGCGCAGATCCAGGCACTGGGCCTGCCGCAGAAACAGGTGGCGCCGCACGAGGCCTTCAAGGAGCGCGCCCGCCAGGCCCGCGCCTTCATCCGCACCGGTGAATGCACGCCTTACGCCAACATCATCCTGGGCTCGGGCGTGGTGTTCTAGATTTCCGTTGGACCGAGTCACTCGGTTCTGACCGGGGAGCCGCGCCGGCAGCCCCGGCAGGAGCTGCTGGAGGGCCTGGCCTCGGCGGCCTTCTCCACATCGAAGCCATGGATCCGCCCGGAGGCAGATTCCTGTGCCATTCTCTGACCGGCGCTGGTCTTCTGGAGCGGAACATCGCGCCTGGATGGCTTGCCTTGCCGAAACACTGACAAGCCGACGGCCGTTCCTCCTATAGCCATCCGTGCGGATGAGCCTGATACTCCATCAATCGGGGTGATTCCGCCTGCACGCCGTGTGCGACTGTTCGCATGGCAATGTCGGCACCGCTGGCATGAAGAACAAGAACGGAGGCTTACATGCAGTACCGGTTGTCGCTGGCGTTGAAGATCCTGGCCTGGCTCGCCGCCTTGCTGGGCGCGCTGGTGTTGGTGCTCGTCTTGGGCGTGGCGCTGTTCGACTGGAACCAGGCGAAGCCCTGGGCAACGCGGCAGTTGTCGATATTCCTGGATCGCAGCGTCGGGGTGGGCGGCGATCTTCAACTATCGTGGGCCACCGGCCCCACCGGTGAATCCGGCGCCATGCGCTTCCTGCCGCGATTGCGCCTGATTGCCCACGACGTCTTCATCGGCAATGCCAAATGGGCCGATTCCGGCGATCATCTGGCGCGCGCGGCGCTGCTGGACATGAGCTTTTCGCCGATCCCCTTGCTGTACAAGCATTGGCTCATCACCGACATGCGCCTGACGCGGGCCGATGTGGTCATGGAGCGCGGCGCCGACAAGCGCAAGAATTGGCGCTTCTCGCAGGATGAACAGCCGCGCTGGAGCTTCGATATCCGCCGTCTCGAATTCGACCAGGTCGATGTCCGTTACGTCGATCGGATCGTGGATATCGACATGGGCTTCCATCTCGTTCCGCTGTCGCGCGACCCGCACGGCGTCCGGAAGAACGACGTGCCCGATTTCGCCGTGGCGGCGACGCTGTCGGGCCGCTACGGCAAGGCGCCGGTGCAGGCCAAGGGCCAGGGCGGAGCGCTGCTCGATCTGCTCAATGATGGCAGCCTCTATCCGGTGCGCGCCGAGGGCGAGATCGGCAAGGTACATACCGTGATCGACGGTAGCTTCACCAATCCGCACCGGCTGGTCCGGGCCGATCTCCAGCTCACGCTCAGCGGCGACAGCTTCGCCGATCTCTATCCCTCCACCGGCGTGCCTTTGCCGGCGACCCGGGCGTTCCACATCAAGGGTGCGCTCGCCATCCTGCGCGGCGATGCGCAATCGACGGTGTGGGATTGGCGCTATCAGCGCTTCAGTGGCACGGTGGGAGAAAGCGATTTCTCAGGTGATGCGCAATACCTTAAAGGGCCGCCCAAGGATCAGTTGCGCGCCCAGGTACATTCCGGTTTGCTGCGTTTATCCGACCTGACTCCCCCCGCCGGAAGAGGACAGAATCGCGCCGGCAAGAAGCCGGGGCGGATACTGCCGTCGCATGAATTGCAGCCTGAGCGCTGGGGCAAGCTGGATGCCGAGCTTATCGTGGACGCCAAGCGCTTCGAGCTGCTTCCCAAGGTGGAGTGGCAGGATGCGTTGGCGGAGATTCACTTGAAAGACCGCGTATTGTCTGCCTCGCCGTTGCGCTTCGACATGGCCGGCGGCAAGGGCGAGGGCGCAGCGACGCTCGATGCCCGCCAAGACAGGATCCGTACCCGGCTCCAGCTGGCGGCGCGTGGCCTGCAGGTGCGGCAACTGTTTCCGGGATTGACGGCCATGCACGCCAGCTTCGGCAAGATCGACGGCGACGTCGATCTGAGCGGCGCCGGGAATTCGGTCGCCGAGATGCTGGCCAACTCGGACGGCCGCATCAAGGCCGAGGTCAGCCAGGGCTCGATCAGCCAGTTCATCCTTGAAGCAGCCGGCCTCAATCTGGCCGACGCCGTGTTCGCCAAGATGTACCGCGACAAGCAGGTCAGGCTCAATTGCGCCGCGGGCGAGATCGATGTGCGCCACGGGCAGGCGGACATCCGCCGCTTCACGCTCAACACGGAAGACGCTGCCATCGACGTCAACGGCAAGATCGATCTGGCGCAGGAGGCGCTGGATCTGGACATTCTTCCGCGTAACAAGCATCTGCGCATCCTCTCGTTGCGCACGCCGCTGTACGTCAAGGGCAGCTTCGCTCATCCGGAGATCGGCGCGCGCAGCGGACCGCTGGCCGCCAAGGCCGGCGCGGCGGCGGCGCTTGCCCTGGTAGCGCCGGTAGCGGCGGTCATCCCGCTGATCACGCCGGGTCAGGAGATCCCCGACGATTGCGCACCTCGGGCCGATACGGGTGCGGCGGCCAAGAGCGGCCAGTGAATCCCAATCCGCCAATGCCGTCCGTCCTACACGGCTGACAGCCTGCACCCACGCCAGCAAGCGTCCGTCGCCGATAGGGCGCACGGATCAGCCGGGGCAAGCTGTGACAATCAGCCGCCGGGCGCTTCGCATTCGCAAGCCCATGCGCGCGGCGATACACTTACGGAGGCAATCATGGCTAAGCAACTCCAGCAGGGCGGCGCACACGCGCCGATGCAACAGCAGATGGGCGCGGGGCGCGATGACAGGAGCCGGGCGCATCGGCAGCAGGAGCAGTTTGCCGAAGACCCGCGGCAACAGCAGGACAGTGCCGGCTCGCTCTCTACCCGCTTGCCCGAGCGCGATGCGGACAGGCTGCTGCAGTCGGATCAGGACGCGGCGGATGAATCCGGCAACCTCGACGAAGGCACCCGGCTGCGGGAAAGGGAAGAGCGCAACCAGCCGGTTTCCCTCGACGAGGAAAATATCGGGCTCTTCCATGTGAGCGGCATTGATGACGAAGAGATAGGCCGGGAGCTGAACATCACCGGCAGTGAAGATAACGATGAGGATGACAACGGCAACCCGATCGATCCCGCTTCACCGCCCGAAAACACCTGATCTACGCCTGATTTACGCCTGATCTGGCGTGGCTCATTTCCGCCGTGCGGTCTGTGTGCACGGTGCACGGCGGCTCAGCTTGTCAGTCGATGAATTCGAGCAGCGTGTTGAAGGCTGGCAGGGCCACTGCCAGCTTGCCGGCGTCTCGCCTGATCGGCAGACCTAAGGCTTCGGCGCGGGCGGCAATCGCCGGGCGGTCGCCACCGCGCAGTTGCATCGCGGCGAAAAATGCATCGCGTTGCGGTGCATGCGCGGCCAGTTCGCCGAACCGGGCCGGCAGGTCAACCGCGGCAGCGAATTCCAGCGCGAATGCCTGGTCCCACCGCCCCAGACGCGCATAACTGGCGGCAGCAAAGGCGGGATCCCTGTCCACCACGAGCATGCTCGCGATGCTGCGCACGCCGTTGGGATGCGCCATCCACTCGGGCCGCCAAACCAGCTCTGGCGTGAAATGGCGGCAGGCATAGACACGGCCGGCAGCAAACTGGCCCGGCACCAGGCGAACCGTGGAGAACGTCGCATCCACCGTCTTGGCCGCCACCTCCACCGGCCGCGAGAAATGCTGCACCGGCTGGGCATCCAGCCCCATGGCGATCCAGGCATCGTGGCAGGCCGGAACGTCCTCGACCGCATATACCAGCCCGTCGATGCCGACCGGGCTGTCCAGAATCTCCTGGCGTACCTTGTCGCTGTTGCGCGGCTGGCCGATCAATTCCAGATAACCGCCGGCCAACACGACCAGATGGTTCACCGAGCCCAGCGTGTGATAGCCGCGCGGCGTGACGATGAAACCCAATTCCCGGAACAAGGATTCGGCCTGATCGATGTCGTAATGCGTGTTGATGACCAGGTGGTCGAGCCGGGCGGGAAGGCTTGCCGCAGCGGGTGGGGCTGGTGTGTTGCCGTGAGTCATATCGTTGAGCGCAAAAGGGAGCAGGGCGACGCCGTCAAAACGTCGTTGAAAGCGGCATTTTACGAGGCCGGGCCCGCTGTCGCCATCACTGGTCGCGGCGGCGCGCCATAGTCAAGCCGGGGCGAGCGTGGCTGTGTTAGCCTTCTGCGCTTCATCGCGACCCTTGCCGGCAGGCCGGAACCCCGTTGTCCGTGCGTGTTTTCCTGTCGGAGCAGGGCGCGATTGCTTTAAGATGCGGGCAGGTTTGATCCGGGAAGCGCCTCGATTTCTTCGTGCGCGGACCCATCCAGGTATTTCTGACGACGAAAGGCCTTACTTTGGATAATGAACTGGCATCGCTGAGTCGGGCCGGGCTTGAGGAAGAAGTGGCGCAGAGCCGGGTTCATCGCCAGGCCCTCCTCGAAGCGATCGACGACGGTTTTTGCGTCATCGAATTCATCGACGGCCCGCATGGCCCGCTGAGCGATTACTGATCTTGCCCCCGTTTCACGGACACCCCTATAAGCGATTAACTATCGCAATAGGAGGTGGACGATGACCAAGAGCAAGGCAGGCAGAAAGGGGCAGGAGTTCAGCCTGGAGTTCAGGCAGCAGGCACTGTTGCGAGCGGCCACAGAAGGGGTAACCACGGTGGCTCGTGATCTGGGGTTGCAGCCTGCCCAGCTGTACAGTTGGCGCGCCCAGGCGCGGCGGCACGACCAGGACGATCAGGCACAACGCTTGGAGTTGGCCGAACATGCACGGCTCAAACGTGAAGTGGCGCGGCTGGAGGAGGAGAACGCTTTC
>WNDX01000093.1 GCA_009914615.1 Herbaspirillum frisingense | reverse complement strand
TTTTTAGGAAAGCGTTCTCCTCCTCCAGCCGCGCCACTTCACGTTTGAGCCGTGCATGTTCGGCCAACTCCAAGCGTTGTGCCTGATCGTCCTGGTCGTGCCGCCGCGCCTGGGCGCGCCAACTGTACAGCTGGGCAGGCTGCAACCCCAGATCACGAGCCACCGTGGTTACCCCTTCTGTGGCCGCTCGCAACAGTGCCTGCTGCCTGAACTCCAGGCTGAACTCCTGCCCCTTTCTGCCTGCCTTGCTCTTGGTCATCGTCCACCTCCTATTGCGATAGTTAATCGCTTATAGGGGTGTCCGTGAAACGGGGGCAAGATCAGTGCACCAGCGCCAGCCGGCCGGGTTCGCGCTCGGCCCATTTGTCGCAGACATCGACGCCGATGTTGTAGTGCTCGGGGATATTCCAGCGAAAGCCCGAGGCGATCTCCTCATAACGTTGCGGCGTGGTGGGCAGCATGCGTGGTCTCCTGTGTGGCGGAACGGTGCGTTCCATCTGTTCTTGGTTTTGTTTGCCACTGTACAAGTTTTGCGGATGGGCCGCGATAGCGTGATGGCAACAGAATCCGTTCCCGTAAGCGGGGCCGACCGGTCAATACCGGCGAAACAGGGGCAAATCGCCGGGAAAATCGCCAAATCGATCTTGATCTCCGGCAAGCCGTCCCGATTTGGCGGAATAGCGCCTGCGCAGTGCTAGAATGCAGGGCTATTTTTCAATCAACCTTTGGAGCCTTACGTGTTTATTTCCGATGCATACGCGCAAACGGCAGCAGCAGCCCCCGGCGGCGCGCTGGGCAACCTGACCAGCTTCCTGCCGATCATCCTGATGTTTGTGGTGCTGTACTTCCTGATGATCCGTCCGCAGATGAAGCGTCAGAAAGAACAGAAGTCCATGATGGACGCGCTGGCCAAGGGCGATGAAGTCGTCACCTCGGGCGGCATGCTGGGTCGCATCACCAAGGTCAGCGACGCTTACATCACCATCGAAGTGTCGGAAGGCAACGAAGTCATCGTGCAGAAGGGCGCCGTCACCACGCTGCTGCCCAAGGGCACCATCAAGGCGCTGTAATCCGGCCTCACAGGTCCAATGGGCGCATCCTTGATGCGCCCATGTTGTTAGAGCCCCAGGGTTCTGAACAGGACGGCGGGCGACTGCCGTCCATTCTGGAAGCAAGAAGCACAACACCATGAATCGTTACTCTCTCTGGAAATACGTACTGATCGTCGTTGCCCTGCTGTTCGGCGTGATCTATACCGTCCCGAACTTCTTCGGCGAATCGCCAGCCGTGCAGATCAGCAGCGCCAAATCGACCCTGAAGGTCGAGGCCGCGATCGCGGGCCGCGTCGATGAGATCCTGAAACAAGGCAGCCTGCCCGCAGAGAGCGTGGCGTTCGACAACAGCGGCGCCCAGCCGTCGGTGCGCGCGCGCTTCGCCAGCACCGACATCCAGTTCAAGGCCAAGGCCCTGCTGGAGAAGGAACTGAACACCGACCCCAGCGACCCGACCTATATCGTCGCGTTCAACCTGCTGCCCAACACCCCGCAATGGCTGCAAAGCCTGCACGCCTTCCCGATGTACCTGGGCCTGGACTTGCGCGGCGGCGTGCACTTCCTGATGCAGGTTGACATCAAGGCGGTGCTGAACAAGCGCCTGCAAGGCCTGCAAGCCAGCGTGCGCAGCCTGCTGCGCGACAAGAACATCCGCCACAGCGGCATCAGCCGCAGCGGCGACGCCATCGAGATTTCCTTCCGCGATGCCGATACCCGCAACAAGGCCCGCTCCGTGCTGGGCGAGCTGCAGGAACTGGTGCTCAACGACGCCGGCGCCGGCGACGACCTCAAGCTGGTCGCCACGCTGCGCCCCGAAGCGCTGAAGCAGACCCAGGAAGACGGCGTCAAGCAAAACATCAGCACCCTGTCCAAGCGCGTCAACGAGCTGGGCGTGGCCGAGCCGCTGATCCAGCGCCAGGGCGCCGACCGCATCGTGGTCGAGCTGCCGGGCGTGCAGGACGTCTCGCGCGCCAAGGACATCATCGGCCGCACCGCCACCCTGGAAGTGCGCATGGTGGACGAGAGCGTGGTGCGCGGCACCGAAGAAACCTCTGCCATCCCCTTCGGTTCCGAGCTGTTCAAGATCGGCAAGGGCGCCCCGGTGGTGTTGAACAAGGAACCGGTGCTGACCGGCGACTACATCGCCAACGCCTCGGCCAGCTTCGATGAAAACCACCAGCCGGCGGTCAGCATCGATCTGAACGGCGACGGCGGCCGCAAGATGCGCGAAGCGACCCGTGAAAAGGTCGGCAAGAACATGGCCATCGTGCTGTTCGAAAAGGGCAAGGGCGAAGTCCTGACCGTGGCCACCATCCGTTCCGAACTGGGTTCGCGCTTCCAGATCACCGGCATGGGTTCGCCCGAAGCCGCCGGCGACCTGGCGCTGCTGCTGCGCGCGGGCTCCCTGGCCGCGCCGATGGACATCATCGAAGAACGCACCATCGGCCCGCAACTGGGCGCCGACAACATCAAGAAGGGCTTCGACTCGGTGCTGTACGGCTTCCTGGCGATGGCCATCTTCATGGTGATCTACTACCAGCTGTTCGGCTTCTTCAGCGCCCTGGCGCTGTCGGTGAACGTGCTGCTGCTGGTGGCGGTGCTGTCGACGCTGCAGGTCACGCTGACCCTGCCGGGTATCGCGGCGATCGCGCTGGCGCTGGGCATGGCGATCGACTCGAACGTGCTGATCAACGAGCGCATCCGCGAAGAGCTGCGTGCCGGCAATTCGCCGCAGGCGGCGATCGCGGCCGGCTTCGACCGCGCCTGGGCCACCATCCTGGACTCCAACGTCACCACCCTGATTGCCGGCCTGGCGCTGCTGATCTTCGGTTCCGGCGCGATCCGCGGCTTCGCCGTGGTGCACTGCCTGGGTATCCTGACCTCGATGTTCTCGGCGGTGTTCTTCTCGCGCGGCATGGTCAACCTCTGGTATGGCCGCAAGAAGCGCCTGACGGGCCTGGCCATCGGCCAGATCTGGAAGCCCGAGGGCGAGAGCCTGAGCACTTCCGGCAAGGCCTCGGCCAAGCGCGGCGCCAAGTAAGCGCCACCAGAACAGCAGAGATCGGCAGTAAATTTGGCCGGACCGCGCAGGAGCAGATCCCGCGGCCGGCACCGAAAGGATAGCGATGGAATTTTTCCGCATCAAAAAAGACATTCCCTTCATGCGCCATGCGTTGATCTTCAACGCCATCTCGGCGCTGACCTTCGTGGCGGCAGTGTTCTTCCTGCTGACCAAGGGCTTGCACTTCTCGATCGAATTCACCGGCGGCACGGTCATGGAAATGGCCTACAGCAAGCCGGCCGACCTGGAGAAGATCCGCAAGTCGATCGAAGGCCTGGGCTACCGCGACACCCTGGTGCAAAGCTTCGGCACCGCCCAGGACGTGATGATCCGCCTGCCGGCGCAACACGGCGTGAACGCCAGCCAGCAGAGCGAGAAGGTGACCGAGGCGCTGAAGGCCGACGATCCTGAAGTGCGCCTGCAGCGCGTCGAATTCGTCGGCCCGCAGGTGGGCGACGAGCTGGCCCACGACGGCTTGCTGGCGCTGGGCATGGTGGTGCTGGGCATCGTGATCTACCTGGCCTTCCGCTTCGAATGGAAGTTCGCGGTGGCGGCGGTGATCGCCAACCTGCACGATGTGATCATCATTCTCGGCTTCTTCGCCTTCTTCCAATGGGAATTCTCGCTGACCGTGCTGGCGGCGATCCTGGCGGTGCTGGGCTACTCGGTCAACGAATCGGTGGTGGTGTTCGACCGGGTGCGCGAAGCCTTCCGCGATCGCCGCTTCGGCAAGCTGTCCACCGCCGAGGTGCTGAACCACGCGATCACCAGCACCATGTCGCGTACCATCATCACCCACGGCAGCACCGAGACCATGGTGCTGGCGATGTTCTTCTTCGGCGGCCCGACGCTGCACTACTTCGCGCTGGCGCTGACCATCGGCATCCTGTTCGGCATCTATTCGTCGGTGTTCGTCGCCGCCGCGCTGGCCATGTGGCTGGGCGTGAAGCGCGAAGACCTGATCAAGCCGGTCAAGGTCAAGGACGAAAACGGCGGCGCGGTGGTGTAAGCCACCCGCCTCCGGCGCAAGAGGGCCGCAGCGTTCGCGCTGCGGCCCTTTTTCATGCAAGGCCCGTGGCGTGCGAAGACCGGCAGGCCGACGCCAAAAACGGGATAATGCGGCATCCCCCGCTAACCGGGCACATCGACATTCACATCAGTTCCATGAGCACTACCGCAGACAACACCGCGGGCGCGTCCACCGAGGCCGCCCTGCACGACATCGACTATGACCGCCGCTTCGGCGGCGTGGCGCGCCTGTACGGCGCACGGGCGCTGCAGCGCTTCCGCCAGGCGCGCGTATGCGTGGTCGGCGTGGGCGGCGTCGGCTCCTGGATCGTCGAGGCCTTGGCGCGCAGCGCCATCGGTCATATCACGATGATCGATCTGGACAACCTGGCCGAATCCAACGTCAATCGCCAGATCCACGCCTTGTCTGAAACGCTGGGCAAGGCCAAGGTCACCGCGCTGCGCGAGCGCATCCTGCAGATCAACCCGACCTGCGTGGTGACCGAGGTGGAGGATTTCGTCGATCCCGACAACGTGCCGCAGATGCTGGGCGGCGGGCGTTTCGACTATGTCGTCGATGCCATCGATAATGTCCCGGCCAAGGTGGCGATGATCGCCTGGTGCCGCCAGAACGGCATGCCGCTGGTCACCATCGGCAGCGCCGGCGGCCAGATCGATCCAACCATGATCGAGATCCGCGATCTCTGCCGCACCGAACAGGAACCGCTGTTGGCCAAGGTGCGCAAACGCCTGCGTTCGCAGCATGGTTTCCCGCGCGGGACCAAGAACAAATTCCACATCGATGCCGTGTTTTCCACCGAGCCGTTGCGCTTTCCGGAGTTCGGCGAGGGCGAGGCGTGCGTGATCGATCCGGCAGCTGCCGTTGCCGGCGAGGATATGGACATCGGCGGCGACGCGGCCGATGTGAGTGCCGCTGAAGACGTCACGCAAGGCGGCGTGACCGGGCTGAATTGCGCCGGGTTCGGTTCGGCGATGGTGGTGACCGCATCCTTTGGCCTGGTGGAGGCTTCGCATGTGCTGAAAAAGCTCGCAGGGCAGGGATGATGATCCCGCTCGGTTCGACGTTGCGGCCGCCGTCTCTTTTATCTCCGTCGTCCTGACGAAAGTCAGGACCAGCGTCGTTCAGCGCCGTCGAGGCGCAACGGACGTCGCTGGAGCCCGGCCTGCGCCGGGATGACGGAGCAGGCGGCAAGGTCGGGTCGTGCTCCAAACGCCAGCCGAAGCAAGCCGTCTTCAATGTCCTCCGCCTTCATCCACCACCCGGTGCGCCGACACGCACAGCAGCACGCTCGCCGTCACCAGCACCATGGCCACGGTTTCCAGCAGCGTCGGCAGGCGCCGCTCCCACAGGAAGCCGTAGAGCAGCGCGAACAGCGTCTCGAACAGGATCATCTGGCCGATCATGGTCAGCGGCAGCAGCCGGCTGGCCTTGTTCCAGCAGGCATTGCCGAAGATCGAGGCGAAGATCGCCACGCCCGCCGAGACCGCCAGGAAGCGCGTCCATTCGGCGCCGTCATGCGATTCCAACAGCACCGTGAAGGCCGGGACCGCAATGAACAGCGACAGCAGGCCGGTGACCAGACCGGTCAGCAAACTCCAGTCGTGCGCCGAGATGTCATGCAGCCGCGCCAGCCAGCGGCTGTTGCCTACGGCATAGGTGGTCCACGACACCAGCGCGCCCAGCGCGCAGAAGAAGCCGATCACCTGCTGCGCGCCCTGCGCCGCGTCATGCTTCGCGCCCAGCGACTGCCACGCCACGCAGGCGATGCCGGCCAGGCCCAGCGCCAGCGATGGCGCCAGCTTTTGGATCGGCACCGCGCCATGGCCGCGGCTGCCGATGATGGTCACCGCCACTGGCAGGAAGCCGATCACCAGCGAAGTCATCGCCATGCCGCCCATCTGCACCGCGCTGGCGAGAAAGACGTAATACACCACATTGCCCAGCAGGCTCAGCCACACCAGTGCGCGCCATTCGGCAGTGCCCAGATGGCGCAGCACGCTGCGCAGGCGCGGCGCGATCAGCACCGCGGCGAAGACCCCGTATGCGAGGTAGCGCCCGGCCGACAACTGCCAGGGCGAGAATTCGCGGGTCAGCTCGGGCGCCAGGAACACCCGCCCCCAGGCGGCGCCGGCCAGCGCGCCGCAGAGAATGCCGCGCAAGATCGTGTTGGAACTCATCGTGAACAAATTGCCTTGAAAACTGCGAGCTTCGCAGTATGCGGCAGGGCAAGGGAAATGGCTTGGCGGAAACTACGGAGATTTTGGTGTGGACTACGGGAGAGAAAAATTGCCGGCCTTCATCGATTGATGTCCATGCCGATCTTCCTCATGCACATCTTGGCTGGCAGCGGCGTGCGCATCGGGCTGCGCAAATTCCTGGGCGTGGAATCCGCGCTCGTGCATGTGATCGCAGGCACCGTGGCTGGCGTGATCCTGCCGTGGCTGGCGTATCGCGCTGATGCGCTACGGCGGCGGCTTGCTGTTTGTCTGCCCATGCGCGGGGATCGCATGCAGCAGCGGATGGCGGCCGAACGGCGCGGAGGCCGTTCGTTTTTCGCAGCGCTGCCGGCTTATACCACGGTGCCGAACAGGCCGGCGCCGATGAAGGCCAGGGCGACCACGCCGATGCCCATCGACAGATAGGCCAGCACCGCCACGCCGGTGATGATGGTGGCCGACGCCAGTACGATGGCGACCTGCAGCATGCCGGCGGCCATTTCCATCTTCTCGTATTTCTCCATGTAAGCATGCGCTTCGTGCTCGGCTTCGCGCGCCTTGTGCGAGAGTTCCTTCTTGCCTTCGCCGCTCTTCTCGTCGCTATCGTAGTGGGCGATGGCGTCGTCCAGCTTGGCGATGGCCGCGGTAATGCGCTCATCCTTCGGATTGCCCAGCAGGGTCAACTGGGTCTTGGCCAGTTGCGCCGAATTGCCGCGCACGGACTTGGCCTGGAAGAAGGCCCACAGGTTCGCCGCTTCCTGATGCTTCAGGATGACTTCGGTCTGGTAGGACTTGGACAGGGTTTCGGTCACCGCCAGCACCAGCGCGAGGATCGCGATGAGCAGGGCGAGTTTCTTGTTGCCGGACGCATGGGCGTGTTCGGCGTGTTCCAGGTTTTCGGTGGCTTCCGTCATGGTGGCGTTGTGAGGTGGAGATGGAATGACGCCGCCCGATTCGCGGGCAGCGTTCCCACAACGATCCAGATGCGTTACGGTTGACCTGGAATAGCCAATAACTCGTATTCTGGCGGTGGCGTACAGCAGGCTTCCTGTGGATTGAAACTTCCCGGGGAGATGTTTATTGCTGATGTATATTCGTATTTTCCCGGCGGCATGGCCAGGGCGCGTCCCTGCGGAACCCAATCTCACCCTTTGCCAGCAAGCACCAGCGAATATGCCGCGGAGCGCCAATGAATATTCATCACGGAGACATACACTGTCAGTCGGACGGACGAGGGGACGAGATTGGAATGCTTGAATACGATGATAAATAAATGCAATCAATAAAAGTATTTCAATCGATTACATTAATGATTCTTCGGAACAATGACCGGGACAAGGCAGAGCAGGCAACGGAATCGCGGGCGTCATCATGCCGTCGCATTACGCAGCCAGCATCTTGCCGGAACAAGCCGGCCGCGCGCCGCCCACCTGATGGCGGCGCGGGCCACAGGAGCATGCCCGTGTCCCGGTCCGGGCATGCTGACTCGTTGGGTCGATGAATAGGAGATGATCGCAATGTCGAATGAAGCCAAATGCCCCTTTAACCACGCCGCAGGCGGCGGCACCAGCACCCGTGACTGGTGGCCCAAGCAGCTCCGCGTGGATCTGTTGGCCCAGCATTCTTCCAAGTCCAATCCGATGGGAACGGACTTCAACTACGCAGAAGCATTCAAGAGCCTGGATCTGGCCGCGGTGAAGGCCGATCTGGCCAAGCTGATGACCGACTCCCAGGACTGGTGGCCGGCCGACTTCGGCCATTACGGCCCGCTGTTCATCCGCATGTCCTGGCACAGCGCCGGCACCTACCGCATCGGCGACGGCCGCGGCGGCGCAGGGCGCGGCCAGCAGCGTTTCGCACCGCTCAACAGCTGGCCCGACAACGTCAGCCTGGATAAGGCGCGCCGCCTGCTGTGGCCGATCAAGCAGAAATACGGCAACCGCATCTCCTGGGCCGACTTGATCATCCTGACCGGCAACGTCGCGCTGGAAACCATGGGCTTCAAGACCTTCGGTTTCGCCGGCGGCCGCGAAGACGTATGGGAACCGGATCTGGACGTGTACTGGGGCACCGAAACCACCTGGCTGGGCGGGGACGACCGCTATGGCAAGGGCAAGAATGGCAGCACGACCGGCGAAATCACCGCCGACGCCGACCGCCATGGCAGCGAGCAGGACCGCACCGAACCCGCCGGCCGCAATCTGGAAAACCCGCTGGCCGCGGTGCAGATGGGCCTGATCTACGTGAATCCCGAAGGTCCGGAAGGCAATCCCGATCCGGTCGCCGCGGCGCACGACATCCGCGAAACCTTCGCCCGCATGGCGATGAATGACGAAGAAACCGTGGCCCTGATCGCCGGTGGCCATACCTTCGGCAAGACCCACGGCGCGGGCGACGCCAAGCATGTCGGCCGCGAACCGGAAGGCTCGGACCTGGAACACCAGGGCTTGGGTTGGAAGAGCAGCTTCGGTAGCGGCTCCGGCGCGGACGCCATCACCAGCGGCCTGGAAGTCACCTGGACCCAGACCCCGGCGCAGTGGAGCAACTACTTCTTCGAGAACCTGTTCAACTACGAATGGGAACTGACCAAGAGCCCGGCCGGCGCCCACCAGTGGGTGGCCAAGGGCGCGGAGGCAGTGATTCCCGATCCGCAGGGCAATGGCAAACGCCTGCCGACCATGCTGACCACCGACCTGTCGCTGCGCTTCGATCCGGCCTATGAAAAGATCTCGCGCCGCTTCCTGGAAGATCCGGATCAGTTCGCCGACGCCTTCGCCCGCGCCTGGTTCAAGCTGACCCACCGCGACCTCGGCCCGCGTTCGCGCTACCTCGGTCCGGAAGTGCCGGCGGAAGAACTGATCTGGCAGGATCCGGTGCCCCCGGCGCAAGGCCAGCAGATCGACGCCAAGGATGTCGCCGATCTCAAGGCCAAGGTGCTGGCATCGGGCCTGAGCGTGGCGCAACTGGTGTCCACCGCCTGGGCCTCGGCCTCGACCTTCCGCGGCGGCGACAAGCGCGGCGGCGCCAACGGCGCCCGCATCCGCCTGGCGCCGCAAAAGGACTGGGCAGCCAACCAGCCGGCGCAATTGGACAAGGTGCTCAAGACGCTGGAAGGCATCCAGGCCGATTTCGGCAAGGGCGGCAAGAAGGTATCGCTGGCCGACCTGATCGTGCTGGCCGGCGACGCTGCCGTGGAAAAGGCCGCCAAGGATGCGGGCGTCAGTATCGTCGTGCCTTTCCACCCGGGCCGCACCGATGCGTCGCAGGAACAGACCGACGTCGATTCCTTCGCGCCGCTGGAACCGGTGGCCGACGGCTTCCGCAACTTCTAGAAGAAGCGCTTCGCGGTACGTGGTGAAGACATGCTGATCGACAAGGCCCAGCAACTGACCCTGACCGCGCCGGAAATGACGGTGCTCATCGGTGGCCTGCGCGTGCTGGACACCAACGTCGGTCAGAGCAAGCATGGCGTGTTCACCAGCCGTCCGGGTGTGCTGAGCAATGACTTCTTCATCAACCTGCTGGACATGGCCACCGAGTGGAAGGCAACGTCGCCGGCCGCCGAAGAGTTCGAAGGCCGCGACCGCAAGACCGGCGCCGTCAAGTGGAGCGGCACCCGCGTCGATCTGGTGTTCGGCTCGAACGCGGTGCTGCGCTCGCTGGCCGAAGTCTATGCCAGCGCCGATGCCAAGGAAAAGTTCGTCAAGGACTTCGTGGCGGCGTGGACCAAGGTAATGGAGCTGGATCGTTTCGATCTGAAGTGAGCATTTAGTCAGTGGTGGTTGAAGCAGTGCAGAACGGCGGATCGCGAGATCCGCCGTTTTTGCGTGACGCGGAGCAATGCGCGCATGCGGTGTTTTTCATGGCCGGATGTCACACGCCTGTCATCAAAACCAGAGGGCGCGCCGACTATAGTGGCGGCTTTCGCATCATCACCGCTCTGACCGAGGCGCATCATGGCCCTGACCCTGGACGACATCGGCCTGCTGTTCGAACGGCATGGCCACACCCAATACACCGGCGAGCCGGTCACGCAGCTGGAGCACGCGCTGCAATCGGCTGCGCTGGCCAAAGAAGACGGCGCCCCGGCCGGCCTGATCGTGGCCAGTCTGTTGCACGACCTGGGGCACATGCTGGAAGGCAGCAGCCAGCAACACGATACGCCCACCATGGCCGGCATCGACGACTTGCACCAATATCGTATCCTGCCTTTCCTGCGCCCGCTGTTCGGCGACGAGGTGCTGGCGCCCATCGCCATGCATGTCGATGCCAAGCGCTACCTGTGCGCGACCGATGCCGCGTATTTCTCGATGCTGTCGGAGGATTCGGTGCGCAGCCTCAGGCTGCAAGGCGGGATCTTCGACGAAGAGCAGGCCGCCGCCTTCATCGCCAGGCCGCACGCGGTGGATGCCGTCAGGCTGCGGCGCTGGGACGACCTGGCCAAGAAGGCGGGTCATCCGACGCCGGACTATGCCCATTTCTCCGGCTATTTCGCGCAGTGCCTGAAAAGCTGAGGCCGCGGTTCAATCGTCCGTTGCCTTGCGATACGACGACGGCGTAGTGCCGCGCAGCTTGCGCATGGCGTTCGCCAGCGCGCTCTGGTCCGCGTAGCCGCAGCGCTGTGCGATCTCGGCCAGCGGCTGGGCCGTGCCGCGCAGCAGGCGGCAGGCCTGCCGCACCCGTACTTCCGCCAGCCAGGCACGCGGGCTGGCGCCGATTTCTTCCTGGAACCATTCATGCAGCCGGCTGGTGCTGATCGATGCCGCGGCCGCCATGTCGGTCACCGACCACGGCAGCCCCGGCTCGGCCTCGATGCGCGCCATCAGCACATGCAGCCGCGACTGCGGTCGCGGTGCAGCCAGGGCCAGCGTGTCCAGCAGCAGCGGCACCCAGTGCTGCAATTGCGTCAGCGCCAGTTGCTGGTGCTGCTCCAGCATCAGCGCCATGAAATCCACCAGCTTGCCGGTCGCCTGCGAGAGCGGAACGAAGGGCCGCAGCGCCAATTGTTCCAGTAGTTGCGCATTCATCATCGCCGGCGATAGATCCAGCACCAGCGAGCAGTTGGCGCCGGCAGCGCTGGTCGCATGCGTGGCGCCCGGCGCGACGAAGGCGCCGGTGGCGGCGTCCGCCAGACCTTGCCGCCCCGCGATATCCAGCGCCAGCCGGCCCGACAGCGGCAGCACCAGTTGCGGGAAGTCGTGGCTGTGCGCCAGCGATTCGTCGCGGTAGCTGCGCAGGTGCAGTTCGGCGGGCCGGGCGGGAGCGTGCAGTGGATGGGAAGGCAGTGTTGCCATGGCAACGGGCGGGCGGAGCAGTTGGGATGCCGCCATGATAGCCGATGGCGGGCGTCTGTCGCGCCGGCAGAGGAGGCCGGAAAGAAAACGCCGGATGCGGCGTGGGCTTGCATCCGGCGTATTGATGAGGGCGATTGCGTTCAGGCGACGATCTTTTCCAGCCACGGCGCCAGTTCGCGCTTTTGCTCCAGGCCGAAGCCGGGCGCCTGCGTCGGATGTACCCTGCCGCCGTCCAGCGAGCATTCCGGGGCATAGCCGCCGAAGGGCTGGAACACGCCCGGATAGGCTTCGCAGCCACCCAGGCCGAGGCCGGCCGCGATGTGCAGGTTGATCATATGGCCGCCGTGCGGATGCACCTGGCTGCGTGCGTAGCCCTGTTCTTCCAGGATCGCCACCATGCGCGCGAATTCGGTCAGTCCGTATGACAGGCCCGGATCCATCTGGAAGTAATCCAGGCCCTTGCGCATGCCGCCGTACAGCGCCAGGTTCTTGATGTCCTGTGCCGAGAACAGGTTCTCGCCGGTGGCGATGCGGCCCGGATAGGCTTCGGTCACGCGGCGGTTCAGGTCGTAATCCAGCGGATCGCCGATTTCCTCGTACCAGCGCAGCTTGAACGGGGCGATGGCCTCGGCGTAGGCCAGCGCGGTCTTGAGATCGAAGCGGCCGTTGGCATCCACCGCCAGGCGGCTCCCGTCGCCATCGACCACGGCCAGCGCCGATTCGATGCGGGCGAGGTCTTCCTTCAGCGAAGCGCCGCCGATCTTCATCTTGAAGCTGGAGAAGCCCATGTCGGCGTAGGACTGCAGTTCATCCTTGAGCGTGGCGCCGCTTCCGTTGGCGTAGTAATAGCCGCCGGCGGCGTACACCTCGATGCCGTCAGCCTTGCCGCGGCCGCCGAAGGCTTGCGAGATCAGCACGTGCGCCGGCACGTCGAGGATCTTGGCGTTCAGATCCCACACCGCCAGTTCGATGGCGGCGGCGGCGGCCGCGCGGTCGCCGTGGCCGGCCGGCTTCTCGTTGCGCATGATGGTCTGCAGCACCTTGGCCGGATCGAACAGCTTGCCGTCCTCGGCCAGCAGCGATTCCGGCGCGGCGCGGCGCAGGCGCGGGATCATGCGGTCGCGCAGGATGCCGCCCTGGGCGAAGCGGCCGATCGAGTCGAAGGCGTAGCCGACCAGCGGCTTGCCATCGCGCACCACGTCGCTGACCAGGGCGACCAGCGAGATGTCGTGTTCGGCGAAGCTGACGAAGGCGTTGGCGATGTTGCCCTCCATCTTCACGGAGAGTTCGCGGATATCGGTGATTCTCATGGCGTTTCTTTCTCTTTGCGGATCAATCGAAGGGCGTTCAGATCGCGGCGTTCGGCGCGCGGCCCAGCACGCGGGCGTATTCGGCATGCATGGGCGCGGGATCGAACTCGCCGCACACCTTGGAGACCACCATGGTGGCCACCGCATTGCCCATGGCATTGCAGATGCACACGGCCTGGGAAGTCAGGCGATTGATGCCCAGCAGCAGTGGCAAGCCTTCCACCGGCAGCACGCCGGCGGCGGTGACGGTGGCGGCGAACACGATGAAAGTGCCGCCCGAGACGGTAGCCGCGCCCTTGGAGGTGATCATCATTAGCGCGATGATGCCCAACTGGTGCTCGAAGCTCAGGTTGATGCCATAGGCATTGGCCAGGAACAGCACGCACAGCGACATGTAGACCGCGGTGCCGTCCAGGTTGAAGGCGTAGCCGGTGGGTAGCACCAGGCCGACCGATTGCTTGCTGCAACCCAGCTTTTGCAGCTTGTCGATCAGGCTGGGCAGGGCGCTTTCGGAGGAGGCGGTGGCGAACAGCAGCACGATCTCATCCTTGAAGTAACGCAGGAACAGGAAGATGTTGAAACCGTACAGGCGCATGATGACGCCCATCACCACCACGATCATCAGCGCCAGCGACAGGTACATGATCAGCAGCAGATAGCCCAGCGACAGGATGGCCGACATGCCGCTGTTGCCGATGGCGAAGGCGATCGAGCCGAAGGCGCCGATCGGGGCCAGCTTCATGATCATGTCGGTGAGCTTGAAGAAGCAATCCGACATGCCGTGCAGCGCGGCTTCCACGCCCTTGCGCTGTTCCGGCTTGAGCGCCAGCACGGCGGCGCCGAACAGCACGGCGATCACCAGGATCTGCAGCAGCGCGCCGTCGGCGAACGCGCCGAAGAAGCTGTGCGGGAACATCGACAGCAGGAATTGCGAGAAGGTGGTGCCCGACTTGGCGTACTTGGCGGTGCCGGCGGCGGCTTCGGCCGCGTCCGGCACGAGGTGCAGGTCGGTGCCCACGCCGGAAACGTTGGCGATCACCATCGCGATCACCAGGATGATGGTCGAGACGATCTCGAAGTAGAGCAGGGCGCGCAGGCCGATGCGGCCTACGCTCTTGAGATCGCCGGCGGCGGCGATGCCCAGCACCACGTTCAGGAAGACCAGCGGCGCGACGATGGTCTTGATCAGGTTCAGGAAGATATCGCCCAGCACCTTCATGGGAATGGCGGCCTTGGGCGCGATGAAGCCCAGTGCGATACCGAGCGCGATGCCGACGAAGATCTGCGGCCCCAGGCGGTAGTACCAGGGCTTGCGCTGCACCGGTTGGGATGGGCCGACCGGCGTATCGCCGCTGGCGGGTGTTGCTGACATGCTCCCTCCTAGTCTGGTTAATATGTACGGACTTTATAATATGTACGGACTATATTGGCTTTTATGGCAAGCGTCAACCGCGCCGGCCGCCCGTGCCGGAAATTCGCGGCGGCCGGGGGGCATCCGGGCGCGCGGGCTTATCTGCTTGGCAAATAATGGCGTTGCCGCTACCATGACGCGATTCCCCGCCCTAGGCCTATATACATGCAACCGCGCTACGCCGAGCTGGCCCAGCAGCTCATCGATGAAATTTCCACCGGAAAACTCGGTATCGGCGCGGCCCTTCCCAGCGAAATCGAACTCTCCGCGCAATACGGCGTGAGCCGTTCGACCGTGCGTTCGGCGCTGCAGATGGTGCAGGATCTGGGCCTGATCTCGCGCCGCAAGCGCGCCGGCATCCGCATCGAAGCCCTCAAGCCGCAGCGGCCCTTCGAGCAATCCATTTCCAACGTCGAAGACCTGGTGCAGTTCGCCGCCGTCACCGAGCGCCATATCCAGAGCATCGACGAGATCGAGAGCGACGCCGCGCTGGCCGCCCAACTGCGCTGCGAACCCGGCCACCGCTGGCTGCGCGCGGCCATGCTGCGCGTCGATCCGGCCAAGCCGGACACGCCGATCTGCTGGACCGACGTCTATCTCGACCATTCCGTGGCCGGCGGCATCCGCCGCCAGTTGCGCAAGAGCACCGGGCTGATCTGCGAGGCGGTGGAAGAGAAATACGGCCGCGTGGTGTCCGAGCTGCGCCAGGAGATCCGCGCGGTGGGCATGCCCGGGCGATGCGCCGCGCTGCTGGGCGTGGCCGCCGATGATCACGCGCTGGAGATCACGCGCCATTACCTGGACCAGAATGGTGAGGTCTTTGAAGTCACCGTCAGCGTATTCCCGGCCGACCGGTTTACCTATGCACTCAGCCTGAAGCGCTGAGCCCTGGTCTCTGCTTTCTTCCTGTTTTTCCCATTTCACGCATTCCGAGGTCCGTTCCGGTGAAAACCGGGACGTTGTGTGGCATTCATTGCGCTTGTCTATCGGTGATGGCGCGCAACAAACGACGCTGGGTCCCGGCCTTCGCCGGGACGACGGGAAATCGAACGATAGAGGGGGCTGTAAATCATTTCCCGTCGTCCTGACGAAAGTCAGGACCCAGTGGCGTTTGTCGCATCCCGTATCCCCTCGCGTTGACATCCCGCCCAGCCCTGCCTATTATGTTCGAACTTATAAATAAGTACGTACATAATATCGCGATGCAAAATTCGCGATACATCACAGGACACAGACATGGCAACCACCGTTTTCGATTCTTCCCTTTTCCGCGACATGTTCGGCACCGAGGCGATGCGCGCCGTCTTCGATGACCGCGCCTACATCACCGCCTGCATCGACGCCGAAACCGCGCTGGCGCGCGCCCAGGCCAAGGTCGGCGTGATTCCGGCCGAGGCGGCGCGGCAGATCACGGCGCTGTCGTCTTATGACAAGCTGGACGTCGATCAACTGCGCGCCGAGACCGAGATCGTCGGTTATCCCATCCTGCCCATCGTCAAGCAACTGAGCGAGCAATGCGGTGAAGCCGGCCGCTATGTGCACTGGGGCGCCACCACCCAGGACATCATGGATACCGCCACCATGATCCAGTGCAAGCGCGCCGTCGAGATCGTCGAAGGCCAGTTGGACGCCGTGCGCGGCGCGCTCAAGAAGCTGGCGCTGGAACACGCCGACACCGTCACCGCCGGCCGCACCCACCTGCAGCATGCCTTGCCGGTCACCTTCGGCTTTCGCTGCGCTGTCTGGCTATCGGCGCTGAACCGCCACGCCGAGCGTCTGCAGCAGCTCAAGCCGCGCGCGCTGATGGTGGAATTCGGCGGCGCCGCCGGCACGCTGGCTTCGCTGGGCGCGGACGACGAGGGGCTGAAGGTGCGCGCGGCGTTCGCCGCCGAGCTGGGTCTGTCCAATCCCGCCATCACCTGGCACGTGGCGCGCGACGGCCTGGCCGAGATCGTCTCCGCGCTGGCCGCCATCGGCGGCTCGCTGGGCAAGATCGCGATGGATGTGATGATGATGTGCGCCTCCGAATTCGGCGAGCTGGCCGAGCCTTTCGTGCCGGGTCGCGGCGCGTCCTCGACCATGCCGCAGAAGCGCAATCCGATTTCCAGCGAGCTGATGTTCGCCGCCGCCAAGATGCTGCGCGAACGCGCCGCGCTGATGCTGGATGCGCTGATGCACGACTTCGAACGCGCCACCGGCCCGTGGCATCTGGAATGGAGCGCGGTGCCGGAAAGCTTCTTGCTGGCCGCGGGTTCGCTGCACCAGGCGCACTTCATGTTGAGCGGCCTGAGCGTGGATAGCGCGCGCATGCGCCGCAACCTCGACCTGACCGGCGGCCTGATCGTGGCCGAAGCGGTGATGATGGGCCTGGCGCCGGCGATCGGCCGCCAGCACGCGCACGACGTGGTGTATGAAGCCTGCAAGGAAGCCATCGAAAAAGGCGAGACCCTGCTGGCGGTGCTGTCGCGCCATCAGGAGATCGTCGATAAGCTGGGCATGGAAAAATTGGCGCAGTTGACCGATCCCGCCAACTACCTGGGCGCGGCCGCCGCGATGGCGCGCAGCGTGGCCGCTGGCACGACGGTTTAAAGCTTGATCTGGTCGAAGCCGGTCACCAGCACCCGCGCTTCGCCCACCTGCGGCTGATCGCCGCTCTTGATGGTATCGGCGCTACGCACCTTGGCGCCGAAATCCAGCCCGGTCATCTTCTCCAGGCTGGCGATATCCACGCGCCAGTGATTCACGTCCACCGACGGCAGATCCTGCGGCGCACCCAGGCTATGGCGCGCCTCCGACAGCAGCTTGGACTGGTCGGCCAGCAGGCCGACCGACTTCAATCCGGCTTTGCCTTTCCACACCACGATCTTGAAGAAGGCCGAGGGGATCTGCACGTCGTCGGCCCACAGATCGACCTGGTCGTTGAACACCGGCCCCTGGAAGACGCAGATGCGGCCCTTGGAGCTGGCCGCCAGGATGCCGTTTTCCAGCACGTAGCGCTCCAGCCCTTGCCAGTAGGTGGCGCTCTGGTTGAAGCGGAAATGCTGCGGCGAGCAGTTGGTGAAGTGGAAGGTGTCGGCGTTGGCGCGTTCGGCTTCCTCCGGCGTGCCCCAGCTGGGATCGGAGCGGCGCGTCAGGTGGCCGCGGTCGAAGTAGGTGGACCAGGCCGAATAGAAATCCTGGCCCAGGTAGAAGCTGGCCGACACGCGCGGATCCTGGAACCAGGTATCGCCCTCGGCATCGTTGACGCGGCCGGTGCTGCGGTTGACGTTGAGATAGGTCTCGCCATCGATGTTGGTGGCGGTGAAGGCGGCGATGCGCTTGGCCTTGATGAGCTTGAGGCTGAAGTGTTCGTACTTCAGTTCGCCGTCGGCGGCGTCGGCCTCATCGGCGCGCAATGCGGCGATCTGCCTGGCCAGTTTGTCATCGGGTTTGGGCAGCGGCAGCTTCACGCCCGGGATGAAGCCGGCGTCGTAGCCACCGCGGTTGGCGTAGTCCTGGTCGATGCGCACCGCTTCCGCGCCGCGCGCCAGCGGCGGCGGGGACAGACGGCGCACTGGCGCCTGCTGTCCAGGCGCGAGTGCGGGCGTGGCAGTTGCGGCTGCGCCCGCGCCGCCCACGCGCACGGTGACTTCAAGCGGGATGGTGAAGCTGGCGGCGGCGTTGTCATCGGCATGGTTCATGCTGGCGTCCTTGGCGAAGGTGGGTAGGGAGGAGCGGGGCAGGGCTTCGGAAGCCGGGGCGGCGTGCGGCGGCGACAATCGCCTTGGTCCATTGGCAGGCGCCGCGGCCGGCTGGTAGCTCAGGGCTTCCTGCAGCAGCGGCTTCCAGGCCGGGGGCAATTCGCTCATGCGCGCGACCAGGTCGCGGTAAATGGCGCTGATGCGCACGCCTTCGTTGACGTTGCGCGGAATGACCGTCGCCGTCGCGTCCTGGTTCTTCTTGCCCTTGGCGCGCGCGGCGCCGCCGTCGAGGAACGGTTCACCCCAGTGATGCAATGCCACCAGTTGCCAGTCATCGTTGAAGACCGGCGAGCCGGACGAGCCTTGTTCGGTATCGGTTTCGTAGAGCAGCGTATGTTCGGTGCGCGCGGTGAGCGTGTTGTTGCGCACGCTGATCATCTTCATCCAGCCCGAGGGATGCTGGATGATATTGGTGTTCATGCCGATGACGTGCTTGTCCGGCTGGTCCGACAGCGGGCAGAAGCCCAGGTCGGCCACGTCGGCGGCGCCCGATTGGCGCGGCCCCAGCGCCACCAGTGCGTAGTCGAGCTGGTCGTCGGGCGAGAACAGGGCGAAGCTGTCGGGATCGAGCAGGAAGGTAGTGGTCGGGCGCGGCACGCCGCGTTCGTCCAGTTCCCGGAAGAAGGTGAGCTGCGCGCCGCGCGCGGCGGCGGCATCGGCGATCACGTGCTGGTTGGTGATGAACAGGCGCGGGCTGACCATGAAGCCGGTGGCGATCTCGGTGGCGTTGCCGGCGTTCACTTCCACGTAGGCCACCGCGCGCGCCACCGCCGCGCCTTGCGAGAGAAAGGCGGCGCGCAGGAAATCCTCGGTGTCGCCGACGATCGATTCCGGCCCGCGCGCGCCCAGATTGCGTTGGCGCAGGGCATACGAGCGCGCGCGTCCGCTGTCCGGTTCGGCTTCGCGCCACTGGCCGCAGGAGACCAGGGCGCGCACGCGCTGCCGCTCGGCGGCGGTCTGTTCCACGCAGGCGCGGAAGTCTTGGATGGCTTTGTTGTCCATGCGGTCTCCTGTAGCGAATGCCAAGGTTCACCTTATGCCCGCTGACCTGCTCCCCAATTTAGTACGAGAATGACTTGGAGTCTGCGGTTAAAAAAGTCTCTGCAAACTGTTGCGGCGTCAGGTATCCAAGAGAACTATGCGGCCTCTCAGAATTGTATTCTCGTCGCCA
>WNDX01000092.1 GCA_009914615.1 Herbaspirillum frisingense | reverse complement strand
GCGCCTTCTATGCGATTCTTGTTCATCGGCTCGCGATTTACGCTCCACGCTTCCTTCCCACACTCGGTCACCCTCATGCAGTTGCGCTTCACTTCATTCACTGTGACCAGCTCATGGCGGGACTTGCACCCGCAGGAGTGCGCCCATGCTGGGCGCACAAAGAAAAAGCGGCCCGCGGGCCGCTTTTTTGTTGGCTGCGATAAGCGCAAGCCGCCGCCGACGCACTTGGCGGACGTTGTCCATTTTTCAAGAAGCGATGCCGTTTGACCTGGCATGCCTTCATCGCGCGTCGTGTTCAGGCGCCGACGCGGATCATCGCAGCGATGAACGATATCAAATCGCACATTGCGTCCGCGATTTAATTCATTGGAAAGCGATCGCTCGCCTATTTAATATTCAAGCCTATTTGGGTACGTGTGCATTTTAATGAGGAGATCGCGGGAAGAGGGCGCCTGTCGGTTCGGATGCACGCCTTATGCAGTGCGGCCCGCAGCGGAGACGGCAGCGATGGGAAGGGCATCTCCGTGGTCGCATCAGGCAAGGCTGGCATGGCAGGAACGGGCGGGGACAATGGCCGGAAGCGCCGGCAACAGATCCTGAAAAACTAACGATAAGCATGATGCCGTGTTGTTGGCTTTGCACCAGGCGTCACTGCGTGCGCTGCCTGATGGGCAGATCCGGCGCGGATGAAGCGTTGTTGTCTTTGATGCGATACCGATTTGGTGATCGGATGCATCGGGTTTGGTTTGCCGCGCGGCGTCGTTAGCCGAGAGGGCGTGCGGCGCCGCCGGCGCACATCACAACACGGGCATCAGCCCGGTTCATTTCAAGAGATTCCGATTGCTTCCGACACCCGCCACAAGCCAGTCCTTCGCGCCTTGCACGGCGCATCTCCCGCTTGCCAGGATTGCATCGATGCCCGATGCCATCGGCGCGCCGGCGCGGTCTCGCGCCATCGATGCCTTGATCGGCATGACGATCGATCAATGAAGATGAATAGTTTAGAAGCACCCCACACCACTACAACGATATCAATCGGAATTCGAGGACGACATGAACTGGTTCCACAATCTCAACATCGCGAAAAAGCTGACACTCTCCTTCGCGGTGGTGATCGCCTTGACGGTAGTGCTCGGACTGTTCTCCGTGAGCCGGCTCAAGGAAGTCAACAAGGCCTCGGCGGAAATCGTCAACAAGTGGATGCCATCCATCGACGCCGCCCGGGAAATCCAGAGATCGCTGCCGCTCATGCGCATCGCCGAACTGGAACTGGTGACCGCGGTGCAGCCCTCCGAGCGCGAGGCCGCCAATAAGGCCATCAAGGCGCATCTGGACACGCTCGCCAAGCAGCGCGCCGTGTATGAAAAGCGCATCTCGGAACCGGAAGAGAAAACCCAGTACGCCCAATTCGGCAAGAGCCTCGCCGCCTACGTCGAGATGGACAAGCAATTGGCCGAGATGGCAGCCAACCAGCAATACGACGAGACGCGGGCGCTGTTCAACGGCGACTCCGCCAAGACATTCCGCAGCATGGTCGCCAACCTGGACGCGATCGTGAAGGTCAACGCCGAGGGCAGCGCGCATGCCGACCAGGTCGCTTATCACGTGTATGACGTAGCGCAGATGCTGATCTTCGGCTTGCTGGCCGTGACCGTCTTGATCGCGCTGGTGCTGACCATCGTGGTCGGCCGCAATGTCTCGCGTCCGCTCAAGGCCGCGGTCGAGATCGCGCAGCGCGTGGCCATGGGCGACCTGACGGTGCGTATCCGCGCCACCACGCGCGACGAAACCGGCCGGCTGTTGGAAGCGCTGCGCGCGATGAACGAGAGCCTGCGCAATATCGTCAGCGAAGTGCGCCTCGGCACCGATACCATCGCCACCGCATCGGAAGAAATCGCCACCGGTAACCTCGACCTGTCGGGTCGCACCGAACAGCAAGCCGGTTCGCTGGAAGAAACCGCGTCGGCGATGGAAGAACTGACTTCCACCGTCAAGCAAAACGCCGACAATGCACGCCAGGCCAACCAGCTTGCCGTCTCCGCGTCCGAGATCGCAGGCCAGGGCGGCGAGGTGGTGGGCCAGGTGGTGCAGACCATGGAAGGCATCACCGAGAGCTCGCGCAAGATCGCCGACATCATCAGCGTGATCGACGGCATTGCCTTTCAGACCAACATCCTGGCGCTGAATGCGGCAGTGGAAGCGGCGCGCGCCGGCGAGCAGGGCAGGGGCTTTGCGGTGGTGGCATCCGAAGTGCGCTCGCTGGCGCAGCGTTCGGCGGCGGCCGCCAAGGAGATCAAGGAACTGATCGACGACTCGGTGGAGAAGGTCGGCGCCGGCAGCCAACTGGTGGAACGCGCCGGTTCGACCATGACCGAAGTGGTGGCCAGCGTGAAGCGCGTGACCGACATCGTCAGCGAGATCACCGCGGCGACGCAGGAACAGAGCGGCGGCATCAATGAGATCAGCCTGGCCATCACGCAGATGGACGAAGCCACCCAGCAGAATGCCGCGCTGGTCGAGCAGGCCGCGGCAGCCGCCGATTCGCTGAAGGGACAGGCGGGCAACCTCGCGTTGGTGGTGGGCAAGTTCAAGCTGGACTGACTGCCTTTGCCGGCAAGAATGCCGCCCCGCAAAGCCCGCGTCCGCGCGGGCTTTTTCATTGCGGGCGGCGTTTAGCGCCACCCTTGCCGCAGCCGGCTTCCTCCTCCTTGCATGGCGCGCCGCATGCCTGCGCCGATTTACAACGCTGTCACGGCGCTGAAATATTTGGCCGGGATACTCTCGGCCACGTGACCACCGGTCGCGTACCCATTTAATCCCAAAGAGGACCTACAATTCATGAACGCTTTCCACCGCCTTGGCGCGGCTGGCTGCCTTGCGGCTGCCTGCTTCGCGCTGCCATCCCTCGGGTTCGCCCAATCCCAGATGTCCTCTTCGTCCGTCAAGTTGTACGGCATCGTCGATACCGGCGTCGAGTATCTGACCAATGCCGCCAACGTCAACGGCAAGCCGGCCAACCTCACGCGCATGACTTCCGGCAACATGTCCGGCTCGCGCTGGGGCATCACCGGCAATGAAGATCTCGGCGGTGGAAGTTCGTCGTTCTTTCTGCTGGAAAGCGGCATGGCCGTCGATACCGGCGGCATGTTGCAAGGCAATCGACTGTTCGGCCGGCTGTCTTACGTGGGCCTGTCGGATACCGATTATGGCTCGGTTTCCGTGGGCCGCATCGGCGGCCTGTTCCTGGATTGGGTCAGCAAGTTCAACCCGCTCAACAACGCCGTGTATGCCGTCAAGATGATGGACCCGGCGTTCTCGGATCGTTTCGACAAGACGATCCGCTACCAAAAGAAATTCGGCACGCTGACCACCGTCGTGCAATACAGCATGGGCTACGACAACGTGGCCTACGGCGCGCAGCCGGCCGGCGACAATCTCAAGGGCCGCGTGATGGAAGCCGGCCTGCTGTATGAAAATGGTGACTTCGGCGCGACCCTGGTGTACGACCAGAAGAACGGCCAGACCACCAATCCGGCAGCGGCCACCACCACGGCGGTGGGCGGTTATGAAGGCAACACCGACAAGCGCCTCGGCCTGGCCATGTCGTACAAGATGGGCGAAATCGATCTGTTCGGCGGCTATCGCTATCTGAATTCCAAGGCCATCCACCTGACCGCCCTGACCAAGGGACCGGTCCAGGCTTCCAGCCTGGTCTGGCTCGGCACGACCTATCACATGACGCCGCGCCTGCTGTGGTCGGGCACCGCGATGTACCAGAACTTCTACGGCAGCAACCTGGCGCCGATGTCGTTCCAGGTGGATGTCGATTACTTCCTTTCCAAGCGCACCGATCTCTATATCAACACCGGCTACGTGATCAATCGCGGCGGCGCCGACCTGGGCTTGAACGGCTTCGCTTCCTCGGTGGTGGCCGGCCATAACCAGTTCGGTACGCAGATCGGTATCCGTCATACCTTCTGAGATGCTGCCACTTGATAAAAAGCCATCGGTCGGCACGTCGATTTCGGTTCGCGGTCTGGGACTGGCGTTCGACGCGCAGGCCGTGTTGTCGGATATCGATCTTGAAGTGCCGGGCGGCACCACGCTGGCACTGCTCGGGCCTTCCGGCTGCGGCAAGAGCACCTTGCTCAAGCTGCTGGCCGGCTTGCAGAGACCAGGCGCCGGCAGCATCCGCTTCGGCGGTGAGCTGGTCGCCGACGCCCAGCTCTGCACCGCTCCCGAGCGGCGCGGACTGGGGATGGTGTTCCAGGACTACGCCCTGTGGCCGCACATGACGGTGGCCGGCAATGTCGCGTTTCCGCTGGAGATGGCGGGCGTCGCCCGGCCCGAGCGCGAACGGCGGGTCGATGCCGCGCTGGCGCGCGTCGGTCTTGAGCACGTCGGCAAGCGGCGCATCTCGGCCTTGTCGGGCGGCCAGCAGCAGCGGGTCGCGCTGGCGCGCGCCATCGTCGCTGAGCCGCGCATCCTGCTGTTCGATGAGCCGCTGTCCAATCTCGACCGCGATCTGCGCGTCAGCCTGTGCCGCGAGATCGGCGAACTGCTGGCGCAGCTCGGCACCACCGCCGTGTACGTGACCCATGATCGCGACGAGGCGGAGACGCTGGCGCATCAGGTCGTTACCCTGAAGCAGGGCAGGATCGCCCACGCTTCACATCGATCCGGGAGTCAATATAATGAAACGTTTTAGCATCCTATTTATTTTCACCATTTCGTTATCTTTTGGGTTCGCGGCGGAGCACGCAAACGCTTTGACTGTCTACCCCGCGGGACCCGGAAGCCTGGGCAAGAAACTCGCCCAGGGCTTCGAAAAGAAAACCGGCATCAAGGTCGATCTGTTCCAGGCCACCACCGGCAAGGTGATGGCGCGCCTCGAAGCCGAGGCCGACAACCCGCACGCCGACGTGCTGATCTCCGCTTCCTGGGACACCGCCCGCGATCTGGAAAAGCGCGGCTGGCTGCTCAACTATGAAAGCCCCAACGCCGCCCACGTGCCGGCGATGCTGAAGGCGCCGTCCTATGTCGCCCAAGGTGTTTCGGCGCTGTGCATCGTGTGGAACATGCGCTCGGGCCTGCCCGAGCCGCGCGATTGGAGCGACCTGGCGCAGCCGGCGTATCGCAACCAGGTCACCATGCCCGACCCGGCCTTGTCCGGCGCCACGCTGGATCTGCTGCTGGGCTTGCAGGCGCGTCTGGGCAAGCAGGCCGATTCCCTGTTCGAGAACCTGCACCGCAACGGCATGGTGGTGCTCGGCCCCAACGCGCAGGCGCTCAATCCTGTGTTGCAAGGCGCCAGGTCGGCGGTGTTCGGCGCCGTCGATTACGTGGCCTATGGTGCGGTGGTCAGCGGCGAATCGATCAAGGTGATCTTCCCCTCCGGCGGTACGGTGGTGGCGCCGCGCCCGATGATGATCCTCAAGACTTCGCGCGCGCAGAACGAAGCCCGGGCCTTCGTCGATTATGTGCTGTCGCCGCAAGGCCAGAAGGTCGTCGCCGACGCCTGGCTGATTCCGGCGCGCGACGACATCGGCAGCGAGCGTCCGCTGCTCAAGGATCTGAAGTTGCTGCCGCAGGAAGGCGCACCCACCCCCGTCCAGCATGCCGAGACCCTGCAGCGCTTCTCCAGGCTGTTCGGGCAACGCTGACCGCAAGCCGTGAATTCCATGAAACCCTCGAAGGCGGGCATGCCCGCGGCATCCGTTCGGCCGTCGATGCCGGCGGCAATGTGGGCGCTGCTGGTGGTACTGGGTTTGCTGGTGGCGCTGCCGATCGGATTCGTCGTGTTGCAGGCGGTCTTCCCGGACATCAACACCGGCTCCTTCGCGCGGCCGTTTTCTTCCTTCGGCGCCGCCGTCGGTCATGAACGCACCTTGCCGCTGTTGCTCAATACGCTGCGCTTCGGCATCGTGGTGGCGCTTGCCAGCGTGGCCATCGGCGTGCCGCTCGGGGCCTTGCGCGGGCTGTTCCGGGTGCCGCTGGCGCGCGTCTGGGATCTGCTGTTCCTGGCGCCGTTCCTGATTCCACCTTACCTGGCCGCGCTGGGCTGGATGCTGTTCCTGCAGCCGCACGGCTATCTGGAAGGCATGGCCGGTTTCAATCTCGGCCACTTCCTATTTTCTTTCAATGGTGTGGTCGCGGCCATGACGCTGAATGTCTTCCCGGTGGTGTATTTCGCGGTGTCGCGCGCGCTGGAGGCGGTCGGCCTGCGGCTGACCGATGTCGCGCGCATCTTCGGCGCGGGGCCGTGGCGCAGCGTGTTGCGCATCACCTTGCCGCTGGCGTTGCCGGCCATTGCGGCCAGCGCCTTGCTGACCTTCATCATGGCCATCGAGGAATTCGGCATTCCGGCGGCGCTGGGCCATCGCGCCGGCGTGGATCTGCTGGTGACGTCGATCGAACAGCGTTTCTCGGATTGGCCGATCGACCTGAGCGGCGCCTCGGTGCTGTCGCTGTTGCTGGCCTTGCTGGCGCTGACGGCGTTCTTCCTGCAGCACCGCCTGCTGGCGCGTCGCAATGTCGAAACGCATTCCGGCAAGCCGGTGGCCGCCACGCCGCGCGAGCTGGGCGTATGGCGCTGGCCGGTGCTGTTGCTGTTCGCCCTGATCGCCGCCACCGCGACCCTGGCGCCCTTGTTCGCCATCGCCGCCACGGCGTTCACGCGCACGCTGTCGGGCGGACTCAATATCGGCAACCTGACGCTGGGCCACTTCCGCGCGCTGTGGAGCGAGGGCGACGGCGCCAGCGCGCTGGCGACCAGCCTCAGCCTGGCCACGCTGACCGCGTTCATCACCGGTGCACTGGGATTGCTGAGCGCATGGACCATCGTCAAGACCCGCCTGCGCGGCCGCGCGCTGCTGGATGCCCTGACGCTGATGCCGCATGCGCTGCCCGGCGTGGTGGTCGGCGTCGGCTTGATCCTGACCTGGAACCAGTCCTTCTGGCCGGCGACGCCCTATAACACCTGGGGCATTCTGCTACTGGCGTACAGCTGCCTGCTGCTGCCTTATCCGGTGCGCTACGCCAGCGCGGCGCTGCGCCAGATCGGCGACAACCTGGAAGCCGCCGCGCGCGTGCACGGTGCATCGCTGAGCCAGGTCATGCGACGCATCATCCTGCCGCTGACGGCGCCGGCGCTGATCTCCTCCATGCTGATCGTATTCGCGATCGCTTCGCGTGAACTGGTGAATTCACTGCTGCTGGCGCCCAGCGGTGTACAGACCGTGTCGATCTACATCTGGCAGCAGTTCGAACAGGGCTCGGTGGGCGACGGCATGGCGATGGGCGTGGCGACGGTGCTCACCAGCGGCAGCCTGCTGGCCATCGGCGCGTATTGGAGTCGGCGCTTCAGCGCGGTATTGTGATTGTGGCGATTGTGACGAGTGTGATGATTCGCAGGAAGCCCATGGCGGCTGGCGGACCGCTCCCGCCGTCCGTCAGCCTGACTGCGTTATGTCGAGAGACTTCCCGCATTGAGCAGCGCGTCGGCAACCTCATCCGAGAATTGATAGCGCCGCTCGCCGATCAGCACCAGGTCTTCGCCGCCCGGATCGGGCCGCATCGGCGGCAGTCCGCCCGCGCACACGGCGCGCGCACAGCCGACCCAGTCGCCGTCGGCCACTGGTCGGTTCAGCGACGCCCAGGACAGGGTGCCGCAGACGTTGTCGCCGAAGCCGTGCAGCGTGCGCCAGTTGGCGCCCTGTGCAAGCAGGAAGCGCGTCAGCGCCGCATCGCCGCGAAACACCGCCTGGTTGAGCGCGGAACCATCGATGTCGCCGCCGCGCACTTCCAGCGGCCAGCCGCAGGACACCATTGCTCTCACCGCATCGCCGCAGCCCTGCGCCGCCAGTTCGGGCAGCATGCGCAGCCTGGCGGCGTCCAGTCTAGCGATCACATCGGCATGCTGCGCCTTGATCGCGCGCGCCGCGTCCAGATCACCGCGCGCGCACGCCGCGACAAAGACGTCGTCCACTGCGAAGATGTCTGCATCGTCGTCCGCATGTCCCAATAGCGCGGCAACGTCGGGGAGCCCGAAGCGAAGCGCCAGGGCGTGAGCCGAGATGCCGTCGGGCGTGCAGGCATCCTTGCTTGCACCGGCCTCGATCAAGGCGTGAATGTGCTCGATCGGACAACGCCGACGGATTGCCCACAGCAGCGGCGTTCCCCACCCGGAGGTGGGCGGCCCAAGAGGTGGCTCGTTAGGATCTCCGCCATGCGCGAGCAGCAGCTGCAGGGCGTCCGCCGTATCGAGATCGAGGGCGCGATAGAGCGCGTTCGTGCCTGAGATGGTCGCGCCTGCCTCCAGCAGAAGCGCGGTGCAGAGCGGTGCTTCCAGCGAGTGATACAGCGATTCGCCATCGTCGGGATGGGCGCCGGCATCGAGCAACAGCTTCGTCAGCCGTGCATCGTGGGCCTTGTCGGCGGCGCCGTACAGCGCCGACAGGCGCTCGGTCTCGGCGGGATGCTCGACCGATGCAGGCAGCATCCGGTTGCCGATGGCTTGATCGGGCGATGCCCCGGCCTGCAGCAAGAACTTCGCGCAGTCATATAGCCGTTTGCGAAAGCCCGGTTGATTGGCCAGGCCCGAATGCGTCACCGCCACCAGCGGCGGCAGATGCAGCGGCCCGCCCGCTCGGTGCACCCAGGCCGGGTCCTGTGCGGTGGCGCGCCGCAACTTGTCTACGTCGCCGATGGCGCAGGCCAGGTAGGGATCGTCACCCGGCAGCGCCGGGTCATCTTCCAGCAGCCGCAACGCCACCGCCGGCCGGCTGCCGTTGTTGCCGCCGGCGACATCGCAGGCATAGACCATCCGCAGCCAATGGCGCAGGGCCAGGGCCGGATCCTCTGCGAGCGCGCGCCGCGCCAGCACGAAGACTTGCAGGTCGGCCCACGAAGGGAAACCGTATTCCCGCGCCAGGCAGGATTGGGCGTCATGCAGGCGCAGCGAGCGGGCCAGCAGGCTGGCGTCGTCCTTGCCGCGCGCGGCGGGCAGGAATGCGCGGAAGCGCTGCAAGGCCGCGGGATCACCAAGGCGATAGCCGGCCAGCAGTTCTTTCGCCTGTTTTTTCAATTGCCCGATATCGGGCCTGGGGGGAATGCGTTTCATGGACACCTCCGTGCGTCAGATGCCGATGACCCGCAACGTCGGCTGCACAAAAGGCGTGAATAGGAAGAGACAAACAAGTGGGTTCAACCCTTTCCGCGGGTCCGGAGGCGTCTTGCACGCGCATCGGATTATAGGTCGCGGCGATTGGAGCGTCCAGCGGCATGATCCGGGACGCGGCGGTGGCTGCCTCCAATGCAAAACCGGCCTGTGGAGGCCGGTTTCGTGATGGATGCAAGGTACGCGCAAGGCGATTAACCCGCGTCCTTGCTTTCCTGGATGGATTGCTCCAGCGCGATCAGCGATTCGATCGCGGCGATCAGCATGCCAATGCGATGGCGACGGTACAGCAGTCTTTTTCTCTGACGATTATTCATGTTTCTCCAACGGCCGGCACCATGCCGGCTCTTTCACGGACAAAGCCGCGTCGAGCGCGGCTGTGGACTTTCCCTGTTCTTTCCCTGTGCGGGCAGGCGTGATTATATCCGGCTCGCGCGGGTTCGGATGTCGCCGAATTGCCGCATTGCTATTGCGGCAAGCATGCTGCCCTGGTGCAACACCGTAGCGGCGGCTTGATGCGCCGACAATGCGAAAGCGGCTCACCGCGATGTGAGCCGCTTTGCGCGGATGGCGCCTGCCGGGACTTGCTCAGGAGAACATCTTGCCGACCAGGCGGGCGCCGACGTGGAGGATCATGGCGATCGGCGATTCGTAGTCCATGGCGCCGGTGAAGATGCTGTCGGCACGGGCGGCGGTGCTGAAGATGGTGAGAGCGAAGGTGGCGGTGGCGGCGGTGATGATGCGCATGGTGTTTCTCCTTGGATGATCTGTGTTCGGTTGGTTCGGTTGGTCCGGTTGGTCGTGACGGATGCTTGCTCAGGAGAACATCTTGCCGACCAGGCGGGCGCCGACGTGGAGGATCATGGCGATCGGCGATTCGTAGTCCATGGCGCCGGTGAAGATGCTGTCGGCACGGGCGGCGGTGCTGAAGACGGTGAGAGCGAAGGCGGCGGTGGCGGCGGTGACGATGCGCATGGTGTTTCTCCTTGAATGATCTGTTTCCGGGTTGTCCGATCCGTCGTTGCGTTTCGGTATGGGTGTATCTTGGGCTTGCCCGGTTACGGATCGATTGCAGTACTGGCGGAGAATATTTCAGTTGAAACACAGCATGATTCCCGAGCCGGAAAACGTCTGTTCACGCGCTTACACCTGGCCTCGCATATAGGCTCCCAATCCCGCCACCAATGCCGCAAACGTGACCGCGCAACGCGGACTGCTCCGCAAGTCCTCATGCATGGCCACCCAGGTTTCCATCTTGAACGAGAACTGCCGGGGCAGGAGATGCACCAGCGCCGGGTCCTTTGCCGCCAATGCCACCTGGCAGATGCCGATGCCGAAGCCGGCGCGGATGGCCGCCAGCTGCGCCAGGTCGCTGTCGGCGCGAAATGCCAGGCCGGTGCGCGATAGCCAGGGGAATTGCTCCTGGAACCTGCGCAGGTAGGCGCTTTCCCTGTCGAAGCCGATGAGCGTATGGTCGGCCAGTGCGTCAATCGAGTGCGGCGCGCCATGGAGCGCGAGGTAGCGCTGGTGCGCATGCAGTCCCACTTCGATGTTGCCAAGCCGCTTGGCGACCAAGGCGTCCTGCGCCGGCTTGAACATGCGTACGGCGATGTCCGCTTCCCGTTGCAGCAAGTCATCGGCCCTGTTGGACATGACCAGTTCGATGCACAGTCCCGGATGCTGATGTTTGAGGTCGGCCAGGATGGGCGGCAGCACTTCCACGCTGATGACTTCGCTGGCGGTCAGCCTGACCGTGCCGCGCACTTCCGTGCCGTGGCTGCTGGCAACCCGGCGCAGCGCGGCGGAGGTGGCGGCGATGCCGGCCGCATAAGGCTTGAGTTCCAGCGCGGCATCGGTGGGCGAAAAACCGTCGAAGGAGCGCACGAAGAGTTTCAGTCCCAGCGCCGCTTCCAGGTGTTCGATATGGCGGCCCACGGTCGGCTGCGTCAGGCCCATCTCGCGCCCGGCCGCTGACAGCGATCCCGTTTCCAGGACGTTGAGGAAGGTGCGGTACCACTCCCAGCTTGGTTCGGTATCGGTCATGGTATTCATTTATGTATAGATGCTAGGCCAATTTATGCAATTTTCATTGATGCGTCAATTTCGCATACTGGGGTCTCTGCCACTCACATCGTTCCCAAGGAGAACCCCATGTCCAGGATTGCCCTGTTCGGCGCCGCCGGCGCCATCGGTCAAAGCATCGCCGCTGCCATCAGCGCCCAAGGCCAGTCTTACCGCGTGGTCGGCCGCAACGAAGCCGGCTTGCGCCAGGCCTTCGGATCCGATCCGCGCGCCGAGATCGTCATCTGGAATCCCGATTCGCCGGCCTCGGTCGAAGCCGCCGCGCAAGGCATCGACACGCTGATCTACCTGGTCGGCGTCAATTACACGCAGTTCGAATTGCATCCCGAGCTGATGCGCAAGACCCTGGCCGGCGCCATCAGCGCCGGCGTCAAGCACATCCTCCTGATCGGTACGGGATATCCCTACGGCTTGCCGCAAACCTCGCCGGTGCGAGAGGATCATCCGCGCGAACCTCATACCTTCAAGGGGCGCATGCGCAAGGCGCAGGAAGACCTGCTGATGCAGGCGCACGCCGCAGGACGCATCCGCGCGGCGGTACTGCGCCTGCCGGATTTCTACGGCCCCGGCGTGGAAGCCAGCTTGTTGCACGGCGCGATCAAGGCGGCGGCGCAGGGCGGCGCTGCTGACATGATCGGGCCGCTTGATCGTCCGCACGAGTTTGTGTTCGTGCCCGACGTCGGACCGGTGGTCGCGAAGCTGGTCGGCACGCCTGCGGCCTTCGGCAAGATATGGCACCTGGCCGGCGCCGGCGTCACCACGCAACAGGCGCTGGTGGCCGAAATGGAGCGCCAGACCGGTCGCAAGCTGAAAACCCGGGTGGCGGGCAAGACCATGCTGCGCCTGACCGGCATGTTCAATCCGTTTATGCGCGAACTGGTGGAGATGCACTATCTGCAAACGCAGCCGGTGATCATGGATGATTCCGCGCTTCAACAATTGATCGGGCCGATCGGCAAGACGCCCTATGCGGAAGGAATCCGGCAGGCCTTGAAGGGCGTGCGGCAATGAGCTTGTTGGGGTGGGATGGGAACGCGTCCGGCGTGGTCCGAGGCATCGGGTGCTGCTGATCGGCAACACCCGGCGGGCTTTTTGCGGCAGTCGCGGCGTCCTCGCGGCGAGCCGGGAGAAAGAAATGTATACTTGCAGCAAATCGAATCGCCGCGGGCGCCGCCAAGCCACAAGCAAACGCTCCGTCCCGCCGGCTTATTCCCCAGATAACCTTCAAGGGAACCCATGTATTTCAGCACTCGCCGCCGTTCCGCGGGCGACCATCCGGCCCTGTCGCGCACCGCGCTGACGCCGTCCCGCGTCGCACCTCGCACCGCAGCAAATTCCCCCGATGCATCCAGCCAGGCCCAGCCCGTTCCCCACAATGCCTGGGACGACATCTATGGCCTTTATCTCGGCGTGCTCTTCGCCGCCATGGGCATTTCCCTGCTGGCCAAGGGCGGGCTGGTCACCGGCGGCATCGCCGGCATGGCCTTGCTGACCTCGCTGTTGACCGGCTGGGCGCCGGCCTCCCTGATCCCCCTGATCAATATCCCCTTCATCGTCTTCAGCTTCTTTGCGATGGGACGTTTCTTCGCCTCCAAGAGCATCGTCGTCAGCCTCGCCATCGGCGCCGTGGTCGCGGGCATCGATCATTGGCTCAATGTCTCCGGGATCGGCAGCGGCTTCGCCGCCATCGCCGGCGGCACTTTCCTCGGCATGGGCATCCTGTGCCTGGCGCGCCACAATGCGTCGATGGGCGGCACCGGCGCCGTGGTCCTGTGGATACAGCGGCGTTACCGGCTCAACGCCGGCGTCAGCCAGCTGGGTTTCGACCTGATCCTGTTCGCGCTGGCCGCGGCGTCGCTGCCGCTGGCCAAGGTGCTCTGGTCCATCCTGGGCACCGTGGCCATGAATGCGATGCTGATCGTGTGGCACAAGCCGGGGCGTTACCGCGGCTAGGCCCGTCGGCATCGCGCCAGGAAAAAGCCCGCTACGGCGGGCTTTTTCATTGGCAGGCAAGCCGCCGCCGATGGTGCGATCGTCGCTTGCGCTTTGCGGTCGCGCAGCCTTTACAACTATAATGAGAATTATTATCAACATCTCAACAGGTAGCCGGGGCGCGGCGACGACATGTCCACAGTGAACAATTCGGGCGAGCCGATCGACCGGCTGTATCAGGAGCATTGCGGCTGGCTGCAAGGCTGGCTGCGCGCCAAGCTGGGCAACGCATGGGACGCCGCCGACCTGGCCCACGATACCTATCTGCGCATCCTGCGCCACGAGACCCGGTCCGCGGCCGCCGATTCGCGCCGCTACCTGGCGCGGATCGCCAATGGCCTGATGATCGACCTGTTCCGCCGCCGCAGCATCGAAAGCGCCTATCTGGAAGCGCTGTCCTGGCTGCCCGAGGCGGACGCGCCTTCCGAGGAGACCCGTTACCTGGCCATCGAAGCCCTGGTCGAACTGGATGCCATCCTGCATGGCCTGGCGCCCAAGGTGCGCCAAGCGTTCCTGCTGTGCAAGGTGGATGGCCTGGGCTATCGCGAGGTGGCGCAGGCGCTGGGGGTGTCCGTCTCCTCGGTGGAAAAGTACATCGCCGCCGCGCTGGTGGCGTGCTATGGCGCCTTTTACATGGGCGGGGCCTGATGCAGCAGGAGCTTGCCCAGGCCATCGACGGCCAGCCGCCGGTGGTGCTGGACCAGGAGATCGTGCGGCAGGCCGCGCATTGGATGGCGCGCCTGTGGTCCGATGAGGCCAGCGCCGCTGATGCCGCCGCTTGCAGCCACTGGCGCAGCCAGCGTTTCGAGCACGAACTGGCGTGGCAGCGGTTGCAGGCGGTCGGCCAGAAATTCGCCGCGCTGCCCGATCCCGCCGGGCGGCATGCGCTCAAGACGGCGCCGGAAAAGCTGCGGCTGATGCGCCGCAAGAGCCTGAAGATCGTCGGCATGTTGCTGCTGACCGGCGGCGTTGCCGCGCTGGGCCGGCGCACCGAGGCCTGGCAGGCACTGGCGGCCGACTACGCCAGCGGCGTGGGCGAGATGCGCGAGCTCACGCTGCCGGACGGCACGCAACTGGCGCTCAATACCAACAGCGCGGTGGATATCCTCTATACCGAAAGTGCGCGCCGTATCGCGCTGCGCTTCGGCGAGATCATGATCACCACCGCGCCCGACGGCGTCGTGCCGCACCGCCCGTTCAGCGTGGCCGGGCGCGACGGCGAAGTGCTGGCGCTGGGCACGCGCTTCGTGGTGCGCCAGCGCGAGCGCGGCACCAGCGTCGCCGTCTTCGAGGGCGCGGTGCAACTGCGTCCGCGCCATGCCGCTTCGGTGCTGCGCATCGATGCCGGCCAGCAAGCCGAGTTCACGACCGATGCCGCCGGCCGGGCCACGGCGCTGGACGAGGGCGCCGGCAGCTGGTCGCAAGGCCTGTTGCTGGCCGAACAGATGCCGCTGTCGGCCTTCATCGAAGAACTCGGCCGCTATCGCCACGGCGTGCTGCGCTGTGCCGGCGAGGTCGCCGACATGCGGGTCAGCGGCGTGTTCCCCCTGCGCGACACCGACCGCGCCCTGGCGAACTTGACGCTGGCCCTGCCGTTGCAACTCGATTACCGCACGCGCTACTGGGTCAGCGTGATATCCCGGCCCGACCAACCATAATTATTTCATTTTCGATTGAGGGTTTCTCTTCCTGAAACGGAATACAGAGAAAGACAAACACCATCTCAATCGAAAGGCAGCACAGGCATGAGCAAGGGAGCCAAGTCCGCGGGGGCACAGCGCGGCAGATACGCAGCATCGACCATCGGTAGCGCCACCGCCTCGGCGGCGGCGCGTACCTTCGCTTGCGTCGGCCTGGCCACCGTGCTGGCCGGCGCCATCCCGCCGGGGCAGGCGTACGCGCAGCCGGCGCCGGCTGCGCTGGTGGAGGTGCAGCTGCCGCCGGGCTCGCTGGACCAGACGCTCAACCGTTTCGCCATGCTGGCCGGCGTGGCGCTGGCCATCGATGGCACGCTGACCGCCGGCAAGACCAGCGCCGGCGTCCAGGGCCGTTTCACCGTCGACCAGGGCTTTGCGGCAATCCTCAAGGGCCAGGACATTGTCGTGGTGCGCGGCGCCAACGGTGCCTATGCCTTGCGCAAGGCCGCGCCGGCACAAGGCGCAAACCAGCCCTTGCCGGCCGTGACCGTCAGCGCCGAGGCCGAGCGCAGCGCCATCACTGACCAGAGCGGTTCCTACACAACCCGCGCACTGAGCATGGGCAAGATGAACCAGTCCTTGCGCGAGACGCCGCAATCGGTGTCGGTGGTGACGCGCCAGCAGATGGACGACCAGAACATGGTGCAACTGGACCAGGTGCTGGCGCAGGCCACCGGCTTCACCCGCACCCAGCGCAATTTCGGTTCGCACACCTTCGTCATCCGCGGGTTTGTCATCAACAACACCAACTACCTGCAGGACGGCGTGCCGGGAACGGCCTACGATCCGACCGGCTGGTTCCCGATGGACATGGCGATCTATGACCGCGTCGAGATCCTGCGCGGCGCCTCCGGCCTGCTGGTGAGCGCGGCCGATCCCAGCGGCGCGGTCAACCTGGTGCGCAAGCGTCCGCGCGCCGAGCAGCACTTCGACGTCACCGCCAGCGTCGGTTCCTGGAGCAACTACCGTACCGAGATCGACGCCGGCGGCCCGATCAACGCCGAAGGCACGCTGCGCGGGCGGGTGGTGGCGGCCTACCAGGATCGCAAGTATTTCTACGACGTGCCGCATGCGCGCGAGCCGCTGCTCTACGGCATGCTGGAGGCCGACCTGGCGCGCGACACCAAACTGGCAGTCGGCTTCCGCCACCAGGAAAACACCATCGACGGGCACTGGATCTTCGGCCTGCCGCGCTACGCCGACGGCCGGGCGCTGGATGTCTCGCGCTCCACCTCGCTGGTGCAGGACTGGAACCGCAACACCGCCAACGTCAACGAATTCTTCAGCGATCTCGAACACAAGCTCGACGCCGACTGGAAGGCCAAGCTGACGCTCAACCACACCGAAGGCTCGCTGTATCAGAAAGCGGCCCTGCCGCGCGGCGCGGTCGATCCGGTCACGCTGGCGGGTTCGCGCTTCTACACCATCTACTACAAGCAGCTGGGCGTAATCAGCGACAGCGCCGACGCCAACCTGTCCGGCAGCTTCGAGGCGCTGGGCGGCAAGCACCAGGTGATGATCGGCGCCAGCGCGGCGCGCCTGAAGCTGCATTCGCAAAGCGCGAACGTCGCCGCCAATTCGTCGATCGACATCTTCAACGTCAATCATTCCGCCATGGCGGAACCCGCCGTCGCGCCAGCCTGGTCGGACGATACCGATGCCCTTGATGAGCGCTACGGTGCGTACGGCAACCTCCGGCTGCAGCTGGCGCAACCGCTGCATCTGCTGCTGGGCGGACGGCTGTCCTGGCTGAAGTACCAGGAGACCAGCCGCCTCACCGGCAAGAAGACTAGCGACTACAAGCAGGACAGCGAATTCACGCCCTATACCGGCCTGGTCTACGACCTCAACCGCCAATGGTCGGTCTATGCCAGCTATACCAAGACCTTCCAGCCGCAGAGCAGCTACCACACCGCCGGCGGCGCCACGCTCAAGCCCGCGCTGGGTTCCAACGCCGAGGCCGGCATCAAGGGCGAGCTGTACGACGGCCGCTTGAATTTCTCGGCGGCGGTGTTTAGCGTGAGGAAGGAAGGCATCGCCGTGGTCGATGTCGCCAACCTCGGCAATTGCCCCAACTCGCTGGCCTCCACCGATTGCTACGTCAACGGCAGCACTTACCGCAGCAAGGGCTTCGAAACCGAAATCAGCGGCGAGCTGGCGCGCGGCTGGAATGTCGCCGCCGGTTACACCTTCCTGGTGACGCGCGACGACTTCGGCCAAAGCATCAGCGGCGAGACCCCGCGCCACCTGCTGCGCATGTCCACCAACTATCGCCTGCCGGGCGAGCTGAGCGGCTGGACCGTCGGCGGCGGCGTGTCGGCGCAGACCGGCTATTCCTTCCCGTCCGACGAAGACACCAGCACCACCACCAGCGAAGGCGGCCGCGCCGTGTGGGACTTCAACACGTCCTATCGCATCAACAAGCACTGGACCGCCGCGCTCAACGTCACCAACCTGTTCGACAAGCATTACTACAGCATGGTAGGCGGGCTCTCGCGCGGCAACTACTTCGGCGAGCCGCGCGCGGCCACGCTGACGCTGCGCGGCAACTTCTGAGCGGGGGCGTGCAGGTGCAGGCGCAGGTGCAGGTGCAGGCGCAGGTGCAAGAGGCCGGCCAAGGATTCCGGCAGCGCATGGCCTGGCTGCACATCTGGTGCGGCCTGAGCTGCGGCTGGCTGTTGTGCGCCATCTTTCTGGCCGGCAGCCTGAGCGTGTTCCGCGATCCCATCACGCGCTGGATGCAGGCCGCGCCCGCACTGCCTGAATCCGGTGCGCGCTTGCGACAGGGCGCCAGCGATGCTGCGCTGACGGCGGCGCTGACCTACCTCGGGCAGCACGCCGGATCGGCCAATGCCTGGAGCCTGACCCTGCCCCGGCAAGCCGGCGATGCCCTGCAGCTGTCCTGGCGCGATGGCGGCGGCGATGCACAAGCGGCGCTCGATCCGGCCGACGGCCGGCCGCTGGCGCAGCCCTGGGGGCGGCAGACCGAAGGCGGCCGCCACTTCATGACCTTCCACTACATGCTGCACGCCGGCATGGCCGGCTTCTGGCTGGTCGGCTGGATCGCCATGTGCGCGCTGGTTAGCGGCATCGTGGTCCACAAGCGAATCTTCAAGGACTTCTTCACCTTCCGTCCGTCCAAGGGGCCGCGCTCGTGGCTGGACGCGCACAATGCCGGCGCGGTGCTGACCTTGCCCTTCCTGCTCATGATCGTCTATACCGGCCTCGCCAATTTCTACAGCAGCTATCTGCCATTGCCCCTGCGTGCCGCCTACGGCCCCAGTCCCGCCGCCTACCCGTCCTTCCTGTCCGAACTCGGGCGCGGCGCGCCGGGCGGCGCCGGCATCATTCCCGCTGCGCCCGTGGCCTTGCCCGATCTCGCGCCGCTCCGGCAACAGGCCGTCGCGCTCATCGGCGGCGACGTGCGGCGCATCTTCATCCTGCGCCCCGGCCGGCCCGACATGGTGGTGCGCTTGATGGGCGAGATTCCGGACAGCGCCGACACCCGCGCCATCCACGCCAACGCCGGCCTGCTGGTGTTCGAGCAGGCTCGCGCCGGTATCGTCGAGGTGGTGCGCGCCGGCGCGCCGCCGCGCTTTACCGGCGAGCATGTGCATCCCGTGCTGGAGCAGTTGCATGTGGCGAGCTTCGGCGGGTGGGGCATGAAATGGCTGTATTTCCTGAGCGGCTTGATCGGCACCGCCATGATCGCCACCGGCCTGCAACTGTTCACGATCAAGCGGCGCCAGAAGAGCCTGCAAGAATTCGGCCGCATGACGTCCCGGGTCTATCGCCTCATCGAGATCCTCAACATCGCCTGCATCACCGGCGCCTGCGTGGCCAGCATCGGCTTCTTCTACGGCAACCGGCTGATCCCGGCGCAAGCGGCGGAACGCGCCACGCTGGAGATCCGCGTGTATTTCGCGGTCTGGCTGGCCTGCCTGCTGCACGCCGCGCTGCGGCCCGCCGCCCGCGCCTGGCGCGAGCAAAGCTTGATCCTGGCCGCGCTGTGCCTGGGCCTGCCGCTGCTCAATTGGGCCAGCACCGGGCAGCACCTGCTGGCTTATCTGGCCTGGCGCGACTGGCAGCGCGCCGGCGTCGAGCTGGTGGCATTGCTGATCGGTGCGACCGCCTTGCTGGCATGGCACAGGCTGCCGGCCGGGGCGGGGCGCGTATGAGGTGCAAATGAAAGCGCGCGGCGATCCCTGGCGCCTGGCGCTGCGCTTTCTGGCGGCCGGCCTGGGCGGTTACGCATGGGCATCGCTGGCCGCCACGGCGATCGCGTTCGCCATGCCGTGGTGCTGCGGCTGGTCGCGTGCCGAAGGCGTGCTGACCGGCTCGCTGCTGGGTTTTGCTTTCTATCTCGGCGCGGCGATCTGGGCATTCAGCGCGCGCAGCACGGCCCTGGTGGTGGCGTGCGCCATGCTGGCGGGAGTGCTGGACCTGTGGATCCTGGCGGCATGACCGCAATGAAAAAAGCCGCCCGAATGAACTGACCCCATAAAGTTGGACGGTCAATAGGCGGCTAATTCCTCAAGGTGACCTGCCCCCGGAAGTTGGACAGTTTAGAACTAGAGAGGAGCTGCCTCTTTGGGTTTCACTGACCACTTTTGGACGAACTCACTTGGGGTCAGATGGCCAAGCGAGCCGTGGGGACGATGGTGGT
>WNDX01000091.1 GCA_009914615.1 Herbaspirillum frisingense | reverse complement strand
GCGCCTTCTATGCGATTCTTGTTCATCGGCTCGCGATTTACGCTCCACGCTTCCTTCCCACACTCGGTCACCCTCATGCAGTTGCGCTTCACTTCATTCACTGTGACCAGCTCATGGCGGGACTTGCACCCGCAGGAGTGCGCCCATGCTGGGCGCACAAAGAAAAAGCCCGCATCCAAGGATGCGGGCTTTTTTCATTCCGACGCGCGGCGCTGTCATTCTTCCAGCTTGAGCGTCTCGCCATGTTTCAGGGTGATGAACTGCTCCGCCGGCAGATGCGCCTCCTTCAAGGCCTCCGCCAGTTTCTGCGGCGGCTCGTCCAGCGGTTCGTCGGCCAGTTCGAAGGTGCCCCAGTGGATGCCGATGGAGCGCTTGGCGCGCACGTCTTCGTGGATCAATACCGCTTGCGCCGGATCGACGTGCTGGTTTTGCATGAACCAGCGGGGGCCGTAGGCGCCGATGGGAATCAGCGCCAGATCGAAGCGGCCGAAGCGTTCGCCGATGTCGCGGAAATCCTTGGAGTAGCCGGTGTCGCCGGCGAAGTAGACCGAGTAGGGTTCGCTCTGGTCGGCCGCCGGGGTGTCGGTGGTGGCCGGCACTTTCAGGTTCTGGAACACCCAGCCGCCCCACAGCGACTCGGAGCGGTCGAACAGGCCGCGCGCCGACCAGTGCGTGGCCGGGACGAAGTAGATGTCCAGACTGCCGCGCGAGGTCTTGTCCCACCAGTCCATCTCGCGCACGTTGGTGATGCCGATCTCGTTGAACCAGTCGCGCACGCCCAGCGGCACCAGGAATAGCGGCGGGCCGCCCGGTTGCAGATTCAACTGCTCGACGCTGGCGCGATCCAGGTGGTCGTAGTGATTGTGCGAGATCACCACCACGTCGATGTGCGGCAGTTCGGCAATCTGCACCGGCAACGGCACCTTGCGCTTGGGGCCGATGAAGGAGAAAGGCGAGGCGCGCTCGGAGAACATCGGGTCGGTCAGCACGTTCTGGCCGCCGATCTGCAGCAGCGCGGTGGCGTGGCCTATCCAGGTCACGCTGGGCGCCTTGCGATTGGCCTTGAGCCACGCCAGGTCGGGCTTGACCACCGGGAACTGGTAGTGATTGGCGGGCGGCTTGGGCAGTCCTTGGGTGAGGCGCTCCCATTGCCATCGCAACAGGGACGCGCGCGGCGGCTGCGGGTAGTTGTTGCGAAAGCCCGTCTCGGTGCGATTGGATTTGAGCGGATCGTAATACTTGCTGGACGAGGAGCAGCCGGCAAGCGCGGCGCTCAGCGCCAGGATGGCGATCGCGGCAAGGCGCGCGGCGCGTGGCAGGAGGGATGGCGATGTCTTGCTGGGGAACGCTGGAGGCATGGATAAGGCGCTGGACTGCCGGCGCGATCGATGTCGATAGCCTGCATCCTAGCAGCTTGGCTCATCGGCTGCGCGCCGGAACAGGGGCGGCATTGCCCCCTGTTTTCCATGGCAATGCCTCAGCGCACGTACTGGGCAAGCCCGTGGCCGAAGGACCAGTTGCCCTTGTCGCCTTCGACCAGGCTGATCATCACGTCGTCCGGCCGCACGCCGGGATCCTTGCCGAGGCGCTCGACGATACGCGCGAACAGGGCGTTCTTTTGCTCTTGCGTACGGGTATTGCTGATCGTCAACTGGATCAGCACGAAGCCGTCCGAACGATCCATGCCCATGTAACTGCGGCTGAAGACCAGTTCTTCCGGATCGTGCTCGGTCAGCACCATGAAGCGGTCGTCCTCGGGAACGTTGAAGGTTTCTATCATTGCCTGGTAGATGTTTTCCAGGATGGCGGCACGGTATGGGCGCGGCTTACCGCGCAGCAGGGATACTCGGACGAGGGGCATGGCGATCTCCTTGGGTGATGAAAAAAATGCGGGAATCGGCGGCGCGTGCTGCTCGGCGGCCTGATGAGAAGCATGGTACGCTCGCTCTATCATTCTAAAAATGCATGAATAATTATTTCAATGATTTCAGTTTTAAATCATTGGAATCATTCAACGACACCGAAAGGAGCCCGACATGGAACGACCGCTGGATCTCGACGCCATCCAGGCCTTCATCCTGGTGGCCGACATGCAAAGCTTCACGCGCGCCGCCGAGGCGCTGGAAAGCACGCAGTCGGCCATCAGCCTCAAGCTCAAGAAGCTGGAGCAGCGCTTGGCGCGTCGCCTGCTGGAACGCACGCCGCGCCTGGTGCGCCTGTCCGCCGAGGGCCAGCAATTCCTGCCGGCCGCGCGCGAGCTGCTGGCCGCGCACGACCGCGCGCTGGACCGGCTGGAGCAGGGCACGGCGCGCTTCTCGGTGGGCATCAGCGATCACGTGGCCAACAGCGGCTTCGCCAAGGTGCTGGCGCAGGTCAACGGCTACGATCCGGGCGTGGTGATCGAGGTCAGGATCGCCTCGTCGCGCGACGTCATGCAGCAATACGAACGCGGCGAACTGGACGCGGCCATCGTGCGGCGCGAGCCGCAGGATCAGGGCGGGGAATTGGTGATGGAGGAGCGTCTGGGCTGGTTCGCCGCGCCCCACAGCAATTGCTGGGCGGGCAAGACGTTGCGGGTGGCGACCTTTTCCACGTCCTGCCGCGTGCGCGAGCTGGCGGTGCGGCGGTTGGACGATGCCGGCATTCCCTGGATCGAGGTGTTCGTCGGCGGCGGCATCCACGCCGTGGGCGCGGCGGTCAGCGCCGGCCTGGCGGTGTCGGCGATGCTGTACCGCACCGCGCCGGCCGGCGCCATCGACGTCGGCGCGCAGATGGGTTTGCCGTTGCTGCCGCTGGCGCAGGTGATGCTGCATTCGCGGCTCAAGGAGGCGCGCACGCGGGAAGCGCTGCGCACGCTGGTAGCCGCCCTGAAGGCGGCCTGAGCGTTTGATCGTTCAGCCCTTGGCGGCCAGCGGCGTCATGCGGCCGGGGATGGCCAGGCGGTTCATGGCGTTCATCAGCGCGATGGCGATGGTCAGCTCGGCGTATTCCTTGTCGTTGAAGTGCGCGGTGACGGCTTCGTAGTCGGCGTCGGGGGCGGTGGTCTCGCCGATGTTGGTGACCACTTCGGCCCAGGCCAGCGCGGCTTGTTCGCGCTCCGAGAACAGCTTGCCGGCTTCGTACCAGACCGGCACCAGCACCAGCTTGTCGATGGTCATGCCGCTTTTCAGCAGGTCGCGCGAGTGCTTGTCGATGCAATAGGCGCAGCCGTTGATCAGCGACACGCGCAGGAACACCAGCTCGACCAGATCGGCCGGCAGGCTGCAATTCTTCAGATAAGTGTTGACGCCCAGGATGGCGGAGTAGGGTTCGGTGGCGTTCTTGTAGATGTCGATGCGCTTGCTCATGGTGTGGCCTTTTTCCTTGATGGTGGCGGGATGATGAGCCTCCATGATGGGCGCACATGGCCCAGTCGGGAAGTGCCAAGAATGGCTATTTCGACTAGGCCATGTCAAGCTGGCGGCAGCAGCGCCAGGATGCGCCTGGCCAGCTCCTGCGCCTTGCGGCGCGTATCGATGTTGGTGAAGCTCAGCATCAGCATGGCCGGCTGGCCGGCGCGCGGCGCCAGCAGGCATTCCGACAGGGCGCGGCTGAACATGCCGTCCTGCCGCATCTTCTCCGCCAGTGCGCGGTCGGAACGACGGCCGCGCAGGCGCAGCAGCAGGTGCATGCCGCCGGGGCGCGGTTCGATCTGCAGATAGTCGCTCAGTACCGATCCCAGTCCGGCCGCGGCCAGTTCACGCCGTTCGCCGTAGAGCCGGCGCATGCGCTGGATGTGGCGCGCGAAATGGCCCTCGGCCATGAAGGCGGCGACGATGGCCTGCGTCAATGCCGGGCAGCCGCCGGAGAAGTGGCGCGCGGTTTCCTCGAAGCGCGCCGCCTGCGACAGCGGCACTACCAGATAGGCCAGCCGTATCGCGGGGAACAGCACCTTGCTGAAGGTGCCGGCATACAGCACGCGGTCATCGCGATCCAGGCTCTTCAAGGCCGGCAGCGGGCGGCTGACGTAGCGGTACTCGCCATCATAGTCGTCCTCCACGATCCAGGCTTTGTTGCGCGCGGCCCAGTCCAGCAGTTCAAGGCGCCGCGGCAGCGACAGCGCCACACTCATGGGACTCTGGTGCGCCGGCGTGACCACCGCGGCGCGGGCGCGCGGCGCCAGCTTCACGCCTTGCGCCACCTGCAGGCCATCGTCATCCACCGGCACGCCCACCAACTGCATGCCGGCTTCGCGCAGCAGGGCGCCGGTGGGCGGATAGCCCGGGTCTTCCACCCACACCTTGTCACCGGTCTTGAGCAGGGCGCGCGTCACCAGGTTCAGCGAGTCGCGATAGCCGGCGGTGACGATCACCTGCTCCGGCGTGCAGCACAGGCCGCGCGACAATTGCAGATAGCGCGCGATCTCGGCGCGCAGCGTTGCCAGCCCCGCCGGCGGCGGATAGAGCATGTCGGCCGGACGGGTCGCGCGCACCGCCCGCGCGGCCAGGCGCGCCCAGATCTTGCGCGGAAAGGCATCGAGCGCCGGGATGCCCATCTGGAAGGGACGTGGGCCGGATGGGGCGTCGGGATCGGCGGCACTGGCGGCATCGGCGTCGTAAGGAGCGACGGTCACCGGAGCGCCGGCGGCCTCCGGTTCGTCCCCGGCGCCGTGTCTGGCCCGCAGGCCGGCCGCCACCACCGTGCCCGCCTGGCCGCGCGATTCGATATAGCCTTCCGCCGCCAGCAGCGAATAGGCGCTTTCCACCGTGCCGCGCGCCAGTCCCAGTTCCGCGGCCAGCGCGCGCGCCGAGGGGATGCGGTCGCCCGGCTTGAGCAAACCGTCGGCCACGGCGGTGCGCAGGCGGCCGTAGATCTGGCGGTAATAGGGCTCGCCGGCGGCCGGGTTGAGGGTGAGGAAGGCGTGCGGGGCGGTGGGTTTCATGGTCCAGTCGAAATGTCATTTCATGGATCTTCTGATTATGCCATCCGGAAAATAAGATAGCGCCATTCCGATCCGGATTGCCGTTTCATTCAACAACGAACCAGGAAAGACCCCGATGAGCACCCGCCTGCTGGACCTGACCCGAAAGGAATGGCACATCGCCGATGCCGCGCTGCGCCACGCCGACACCGATGCCGACAAGCGCGCCTGCTATGCCGTCATGCGCGAACTGCGCCCGCACCTGCAAAGCGAAGCCGAATTCATGGAGCGCATCGCGCGCGCCGCCGACGAGAGCTATCGCATGCTGGCCGCCCGGGATGAGCCCGACGGCGAGGTGGTCGCCCTCGCCGGCTATCGCTTCCAGGAAAACCTGGTCTATGGGAAATTCCTCTATGTCGATGACCTGGTCTCGGCCGAAGGGCAGCGCGGCAAGCGCTGGGGCGAGCGCCTGCTCAAGGCGCTGGACGCGGTGGCCGAAGAAGCCGGCTGCGCGCGCCTGGTGCTGGACACCGGCATGGCCAATGCGCTGGCGCAGCGTTTCTATTTCCGCCAAGGTCTGGTGACCGGGGCGCTGCGCTTCGGCAAGGCGATCGGGAGCGTGGCATGAAGATCCTGCACCTCTCGGCCAGCCCGCGCAAGGAGCGCTCCAACGCCTGGTGGCTCTCGCAGCAGATCGTCAATCAACTGGCGCGCGCTGGCGGTTCCGCCGACGTCACCGTGCGCGATCTGTATGCCGATCCCATCGCCCACGTCGATAGCGAATACGCCGATGCACTCGGTTCTCCCGCCTACGCCGGCGATGAAAACGCCGGCGGTGCGCTGGCCTTGTCGGAACAGCTCATCCGTGAGCTGGAAGCCGCCGACGCCGTGGTGATCGGCACACCCATGCACAACTACACCGTGCCTTCCACGCTCAAGGCCTGGATCGACCATGTGGTGCGCGTGCGTCGCACGTTCGCCATCACGCCCGATGGCAAGGCCGGATTGTTGCATGACCGGCCGGTGCACATCGGCATCGCATCGGGCGGACGCTTCTCCGGGCCGCTGGCGCGCCAGGCGGATTTCCTCACGCCCTATCTGAAGGTGGCGCTGGCGACCATCGGCTTGCATGATCTGCGTTTCTACAGCATGGAAGGCCTGGCGGGCGGCGCGGATGTGATCAGGAGCGAACGCGAACGTATGTCTATGATGCTGGATGGCGAATTTTCAAGGGCCGAGAGGACCGAATTCGCGTAAAAAAACAACGGAACTTTTCCTGCGCGAAAGCAAAAGAAGAGGAGACAACCGGCGGCCAGATCCGCCGGTTTTTTTTTGAAAAAAATCTCTTGAAAAGCAAAAAGCGCATCCCTAGATCGGTACCAGCAGATGCTCGAATGCGAGGTCTGCGACGAAAACATCGCTTACCTGAAAGGATATTTTTATGCGTACTTTTGATCTCTCCCCCCTGTACCGTACCGCGATCGGCTTTGATCGCCTGGCCCAGATGTTCGACAACGCCCAGCGCGCCGATCAGCCGAGCTATCCGCCGTACAACATCGAACTGGTGGCCGAAGACAAGTATCGGATCACGATGGCCGTCGCTGGCTTTGCCCGCGGTGAAATCGAGATCGAAACCGAGAACGAAACCCTGAAGATCACCGGCCGCAAGCAAAAGGAAGACAAGCAAGTCAACTTCCTGCACCGTGGCATCGCCGCCCGCGATTTCGAGCAGCGCTTCCAGCTCGCCAACCACATCAAGGTGGTGGGCGCCAACCTGGAAAACGGCCTGCTCAACATCGAACTGGTGCGCGAGATCCCGGAAGCCCTGAAGCCGCGCAAGATCGACATCGGCGTCGGCGACGACAGCTTCCAGCGGCTGGAACGCGCTGCCGCCTGATTCGCGCCGCTGCCTTCGCAGTCGCGGATGATCGCAGCAAGACCGTTTGATACGGAGATGCCGCCCAGTTCACGCTGGCGGCATTTTTCATTGCGGATACGGAAGCGTGGCGTGTCGGCTCCGATGCCATCCTGCCCATCTGCTCAGCCAGAACCGGGTGGAGAAGGGCGCGCTGAAACCGGCGCAAGGCCGGGATGACGCGGCGGTGAGGCGTACCTGGGGTATGTGCGCAAGAGGGAATCCGCAATGTGCGCTATTGATTCCGTCCCATGAACGCTCTGCGGCGCTTCTGTATAATCGCCGCAATTATTTCCCGACGACCGCTCGGGAAATACGTAAGCGTTCACGTCAACCAACGCGTCCCTTCCGGCATCGCCAGCCAGGCGCGGAGCCTTCCGCATGCGATGCCAAAGACGCCATGGTGAAAAACTTGAAACGACTTGTCTTGCCGGCGCAGCGCCTTCTCCAGTCCGGCCATCCTTCCCGATCCCGGCAGCCATCCGCATCGTACGCATCGCAGGCATCGCGCGTCTGCCATCTTCTTCCATCCTTGCCGCCTTCGCCCGCCGCCGCGCTGCAACTGCCCGCATCGCGAGGCTGATCATGTCCATGAGCACTTCTTCCGATCTGCAAGAACGTTCCGCCGCCCGTCACCTGCTGCCGCTGGTGGCGATCGTGTTTTCCGGTTTCCTCTCGATCGGCATTCCGCTGCCGGCCTTGCCGCTGCATGTCAACGGCACGCTGGGCTATAGCGCCGCCGTGGTTGGCTGGATCATCGGCATCCAGTCCTTCGCCACCATTTTCACGCGCAAGTTTGCGGGCTCCTGGTGCGACCGCCACGGGCCCAAGCAGTCGGTCTCGCTGGGCTTGCCGCTGGCTTCGTGCGCGGGGGTGCTGTACCTCGTTTCGACCTGGATCGCCGATCCGCTGGCGAGCATCGCCGTGCTGACCCTGGGCCGGCTGCTGATGGGGCCGGCCGAGAGCCTGTTCCTGACCGGCACCATGACCTGGGGCATCGGCCGCGTCGGTATCGCCAAGACCGGCAAGGTGATGGCCTGGCAGGGTATTGCCATGTTCGCCGCGCTGGGCCTCGGCGGGCCGCTGGGCGTGGCGATCCAGCAGCAGTTCGGTTTCGCCGGCATTGCCTGGACCACCATCGTGCTGCCGCTGATCGGCTTCGCGGTGGCGAGGATGCTGTCGGCGCTGGCGGTCACGCGGGGCAACGTGCAGTGCTTGTCCTTCATGGGCGCGCTGGCGTTGATCTGGCGCTTCGGCCTGGCGCTGGCCTTGGCGGCCATGCCGTTCGCGATCCTCACCAGTTTCCTGGTGCTGCTGTATGGCAGCTATGGTTGGCAGGGCGCGGGGTATGCGATTCTCGGATTTTCGTTGGGCTATATCGGCGTGCGCCTGTTCTTCGCGCATCTGCCTGACCGCATCGGCGGCGCCAGGGTGGGCGCGGTCTCGGTGGCGATCGAGCTGGCCGGCCAGCTGATGCTGTGGCTGGCGCATGATCCGATGATCGCCCTGGCCGGATCGGTGCTGACCGGGATCGGCTTCTCGCTGGTGTTCCCGTCCATGGGCGTGCAGGCGATGGCGCGCGTACCGGCGCATTCGCGCGGGATGGCGGTAGCCTGCTTTATGGCTTTCATCGACGTCGCCTCCGGCCTGACAGGCCCCATCGTGGGCATCGTGATAGGCTGGTATGGCTATCCGGCCGCCTTCCTTGCCGGCGCGCTGGCCTGCGTCGCATCACTGGCCGTGATGTGGTCGAGTTCCTTTCGCCGGGGCAAGGCTGTGGCGCAAGGTTGACTATTTCCGTGTGGAACGTGATTTTTGATTGACGGCGGTTACGCGCTTGGTTACGTTACAGTTCCGGCGAAGGGATTTGGTGAGTTTTCATCGGCCGGAATTGAACAACCAAGCGAACGACCAAGCCAAGAAAACATTATCAAAAATACATTGGTAAAAAAGCAATATCTGCGTATATTGCGTCGGGCCACAGGGAGAAACGCGTGAACGACAACCAATACCAGCACATCAACCCCGAGCCCCTGCTCGAAGCCATGGGCGGCGATGCGGCGGCCTGTCGGCATATGTTCGGCACCTTCGCTCAAAGCGCCCCGGCCACCTTCGGCCGCCTGGAAGACGCCATCAAGGCCGACGATGCCCAGCAGGTCAAGCGCGAGGCGCACAGCCTCAAGAGCATGACCGCCCTGGTCGGCGCGGGGCCGCTGACGGACATGCTCAAGGCCATCGAACAGCAATCCAGGGCCGAGCCGCCGCAAAGCGCTCAACCGCAACTGCCCGAACTCAAGAAACTGTTTGCCGCTGTTGCCGGCGAAGTGCGCCACTACGTCGAGCAGGTCGGCGTTCCGCACTGATCTATCCCCTCCCGCGGCGTTCGCCGCGGTCTTCCGTTTGCTCCTTCCCTTGAGTGCAGCGCGTGCTCAGAATGACCATTGCAGGCTGAAACCGCCGGTCACTGCAGCGGTGGTGAAGCTGTCCGGCTTGGCCAGCGGCGTCGCCACGAACATGTCATAGGACAGCTTGTACAGGCTGCCGCGCAAGCCCAGCACCGCGCCGGTCAGCCGGCGGCCGCTCAGGAATTGCGCGCCTGGGCCGGATACCGCACCGGTGTCGATACCGGCATAAAGCTCCTGTCCGCTTTGCCCCAATCCCAGCGCAAGTTCATTGCGCACGAACCAGCCGCGCTCGGCCTGCAGCGTCAGGTCGCCTTCGAAGCCGCGCACGGTGTAGCGGCCCCCGATCGAGAACTGATCCTGCGGCGTCAGGGCGCCGCGGTTCCATTGCGCGCGCGCCGCGCCGGCATAGCGCAGCCTGGCCGGGCCCAACTCGAAGGGCGCGTTCAGCGAGGCGTCGGCCAGCCATAGGCCATAACGGCTGGCGATCTGCGGCAGGTCGAATTCACTGGCCGGTTCCGGGCCCTGGCGATCCAGCGAGCGGCGATAGGCCAGCGAGGCATCGACGGTGGCTTCGCCGATGAAATGCCGATGGTTGATGCCGGCCTCCCATGACGTGGTGCGGCGCTGCTGCGGGCCGATCTCGGTGTCATCGATGGCGTTGTAGGCGGTGCGCAGCAAGCCCTTGGCATACGCCGTGGTCTTGCTGGCGCTGCCGCGCTGGACGATGCGCGACAGCTTGAGCTCGGTGGTTTCCGAGCGACCGCTATAGACGAAATTCTCGAACGCGCCGGCCACGGTCTGGTGGTATTTGCTGCCCGACATGGTGGCCGCGAACAGCCAGTAACCGAAGGGCAGCGAATAGTGCAGCGTGTAGCCGTTGCTGCCTTCGTCGCCGTAATGGCCGAGGCTGCGGTTCACGCTGACGTAGAACAGGTCGTTGAGCATCCACCAGTTGTCGTAGGCCAGCGTCAGGCCGGCCTGGTATTTGCCGGTCGCGCGCGAGCCGCCGTCGTCCAGCGTGGCCGTGAGCCGGAAGGGAAACGCCTGCTGATACTGGATCACCAGATCGCTGTCGCCGGCCTGTGCGCCTTCGTCTTCCGACGGCGTGATCTGGATGTCGGCCTGCGCGGTCGGCACCCGCTTGAAATTCTCTAGGCCCTGTTCGATGTCGCGCAGATTGAGGATATCGCCCGGCGACACCGGCAGCGCATTGGCGGCCGTGCCGCGCGGATCCGCGCCCGGCGCGAAGCGGATGGCGCGCACCCGACCCGGGATCACGGTCAGCGTCAGCTTGCCATCGGCCAGATCCTGCGGCATCGCCAGGATGCGCGTGGTGGTGTAGCCGCGCGCGATCACCGCATTTTGCACGCGCGTGAGCACGATGTTGACGCCCTTGCTCCCCAGGCAGCGGCCGATCGCGCCGCCGTCACCGGTCACGCTGTCGAGCGCGAATTGGAAGCGTGCGGCGGCATCGCCTTCCAGCGGGATGGCCGCGATCTTCCTGCACGGTTGTTCATCGTCCGGAAACGCCGGCGCCAGCTCCACCGGTGGGGCCGGCGCGCCCAAGCTCACGTCGGGACGCTGCTCCTGTTGCTGGCGCAAGACGCGTTCGCGCTCGCGCTGCAATTGCTCCTGATTGGCGGCGGTTTGGGACAAGGCGGACATGCAGGGGAAGGCGAGGGCAAGCAGTAACGCAAGACGTTGGGGCTGGAAGGGGCGCGGCATTTCGACGTGGTATTTCCGGTACGCACTGGCTCGCGCGCCCGGAAAATTGTTGTTAAAGAAATAGTGTTGCGGAAATTTCTCGGTTTATCGCTGTATCACCAATAAGAATATTCCCATTTTTCGGGAAAGTTGCCACAAAACACTTAACATAAATTAACATTTTGCCCTTTGGCAAGAAAAATTCTTGCCCAATGAGATTTTCGTCGGCGACGGGCGGGGGCCCGGGCGCGAAGGAAACCGACACAACTCACCTGGGGTATCACTTGAACCGTCAGCGCTACAAGGTCGTCTTCAACCGGCGCCGCGGCGAGCTCATGGCCGTCGCGGAAAATGCATCCAACATCAGCAGCACGCCGGGCACATCTGCCCGCGGCGGACCCACGGATGGGCTGGCGCAGGCCTTGCGCTTCTCGCTGCTGTCGGTGGCGCTGGCCATGGCGACGAACACGGTGGCGCACGCGCAGATCCTCGGCGACCGCAATGCCGCGCAACCAGCAGCCGACCGTGCTGTCTTCGGGCAACGGCGTGCCGGTGGTGAACATCCAGACGCCCAACACGGCCGGGGTCTCGGTCAACGCCTACCGCCAGTTCGACGTCGGCGCCAACGGCGCCATCCTCAACAACGCCCGTGGCGTCACGCAGACACAACTGGGCGGCCACGTGCAGGGCAATCCCTGGCTGGCCACCGGCGCGGCGCGGGTGATCGTCAACCAAGTCAATTCGGCCAATCCCAGCTATCTGCGCGGCTACGTCGAAGTGGCCGGCGACCGCGCCCAGGTGGTGATCGCCAATCCGGCCGGCATCACGTGTTCCGGCTGCGGCTTCATCAATGCCAATCGCGCCACGCTGACCACCGGCACGCCGGTGATGTCGGGCGGCAATCTCGAAGCGTATCGGGTGGGGGGCGGCGTGGTCACGGTGGAAGGCGCGGGCATGGATGCCAGCACCACCAGCTACGCTGACATCATCGCGCGCGCGGTGCGCATCAACGCCGGCGTGTGGGCGCAGGATCTCAAGGTATCGGCCGGCCTCAACACCGTCAGCGCCGATCACGCCAGCGTGGTGCCCGGCGTGGCGCCGTCGGAGGCCGTGCCGGCAGTGGCCATCGACGTCGCGCAACTGGGCGGCATGTATGCGCAACACATCTACCTGGCCTCCACCGAGCACGGCGTGGGTGTGCGCAATGCCGGCACGGTCGGCGCGGCGGCGGGCGATGCCGTGGTGACCGCCGATGGCCGCCTGGAAAACAGCGGCAGCATGACCGCCGCGGGCGCGCTGGCGGTGCGTTCATCGGGCGCGCTGGTCAACACCGGCACGCTGGGTTCGAATGCTGCAACCAGCGTGGAGGCGGCGTCGCTGGAGAACCGCGGCACCGTCAGCGCGGCGACGACGCTGGCGCTGCGCGCAACGGATGCGCTGGTGAACGTCGGCAAGATGGGCGCCGATGCTGGCGTGACGGTCAACGCCGGCGCGCTGGACAATGCCGGCACGCTGAGTTCGGCACAGGCCACCGTCGATGTGACGGCAGCGGGGCAGGTGAACACCAGCGGCCGCATCGAGGCCGCGCAATCGGCGTCGGTGAACGCGGCCGGCATCGACAACAGCGGTACGCTGGTGGCCGCCGGGCCGTTGGCGCTGCGCGCTTCCGGCGCGCTCGCCAATACCGGCACGATCGGTTCCAATGCGGCCGCGACTCTCAATGCCGGATCCCTGGACAACCGTGGCAGCGTGAGCGCGGCGACCACGCTGGCGGTGCGCGCAACGGATGCGCTGGCGAACGCCGGCAAGATGAGCGCCGATGCCGGCGTGACGGTCAATGCCGGTGCGCTGGACAATGCCGGCACACTCAGTTCGGCGCAAGCCTCGGTCGATGTGATCGCGGCGCGCCAGGCGAGCAGCCGGGGACGTATCGAGGCGGCGCAATCGGTGTCGCTGAATGCCGCGGGCCTCGACAACGGCGGAACCCTGGCGGCCGGGGCGACGATGACGATACGCACGTCCGGCGCGCTCGCCAACAGCGGCGCCATCGGTTCCAATGGCGCGGCGATCATCGATGCCGCTTCGCTGGACAATCGCGGCACGCTCAGTTCGGCGCAGGCCGCAGTCGGCGTGACGACCACCGGGCAGGCGAGCAACAGCGGCCGCATCGAGGCCGCGCAATCGCTGACGCTGAATGCCGCCGGCCTCGACAACGGTGGCACCCTGGCGGCCGCCGGCGCGCTGGCGGTGCGCACGTCGGGCGCGGTCGTCAACACCGGCGCCATGGGCGCCAATGGCGCGGCCAGCATCGATGCCGCCTCGCTGGACAACCGCGGCACGCTCAATTCCGCGCAGGCGTCGGTCGGCGTCACGGTGGCCGGCACGGCCGCCAATCACGGGCGCATCGTCGCGGCGCAGGCGCTCACGCTGACGGCATCCGGACTCGACAACAGCGGCGGCACGATCGCCGGAACCGACCTCTCCATCGACGCCCGCGCGCAGGCCATCAACAACCAGCAGGGCAGCATCACCGCCCAGCACAATGCCACGCTGGCCGGCGGTGACGTGAGCAATCACCGTGGCAGCATCATCGCGCAGCACGACCTCACGCTCTCCGGCGCCGCCTTGGACAACAGCCAGGGCAGCGTGGCGGCGCAGAACCAGCTCGCGATCGCCAGCGCCGACCTGAACAACGACGGCGGCTTGTTGCAGGCATTGGGCAGCCTGGACATCGACGCGCATGGCGGCACGGTCAGCAACACCAACTCGGGCGCGGCGCAGGGCATCGTCTCCCAGGGCGGGTTGACGCTGAAGGCCGGCGCGCTGGTGAACCGCAACGGCTATCTCGCCGCCACCGGCGACATCGCCCTGACCGCGGCCACCGTCAACAACGACGCCGGCAATATCGGCAGCGCCGCCACGGCGGGCATCGACACCGCCAGCCTGAGCAACAAGGGCGGCCAGTTGCAAGCCAAGACCGCGCTCAAGGTCAATGCCGCCGGCGGCACGGTGGACAACACCGGTGGCCTGATGCGCTCCGACGGCGGCATCGCGATCCAGTCCGCCACGCTGCGCAACGACGGCACGCAAGGCCAGAACCAGGGCATCGAAGGCGCGGCCATCGCGATCACGGCGGCCGACATCTCCAATCGTCAGGGCGCGATGCGCGCCGACACCTCGCTCGCGCTGACGGCGACCGGCAGCGTGGACAACCGCGCCGGCCTGCTGTCCTCATCCGGCACGCTCTCGGTCACCGACACCCAGGCCGCGCGCATGCTGGCGCTGAACAACAGCGGCGGCACCATCGTCGCCGCGCAGAAGGCCGGCGTGACGGCGCGTTCCCTGTCCGGCGACGGCAAGGTACTGAGCCAGAAAGACCTCGCCATCGACGTCGTCGATTCGATCACCAACACCGGCCAGATCGCCGCCACCGGCGACGCCGCCATCTCCACCGCCGGCACCTTCACCAATGCCGGCACGGTGGCCGCCGGCGCCAAACTGGCACTGACCGCCGGCACCATCGACAACCAGGCCAGCGGCTCGCTGATCGCTAGCACGCTCCAGCTCAAGGCCACCGACGTCCACACCTTCACCAACCGCGGCCTGATCGATGGCGCCACCACCATCATCGAAAGCAGCACCGTCAACAACATCGGCACCGGCCGCATCTACGGCGACAACATTGCCATCGGCGCCGACGTGCTCAACAACCTGGCCGAAACCGTAGGCGGCGTCACCACGGCCGCCGTGATCGCGGCCCGCAACCGCCTCGACATCGGCGCCGGCGTGATCAACAACAGCGAGCACGCGCTGATCTACTCGGTCGGCGACATGGCCATCGGCGGCGCGCTCGACGCGGCCAAGAGAGCCACCGGCATGGCGCGCGAGATCAACAACACCAGCGCCACCATCAATGCCGACGGCAACATGAGCATTGCCGCCAACAGCATCAACAACACCAATGCGCATCTGGAGACGAGCGAGCAGACGGGGCCGGGCAATCGCATCATCAACTACCGCCTGAATGGCTCCTCGCAACTGATCGATAGCAGTACCGTCAGGCTGTACCAGAGAAAGGACGCCCGCATCGTCGATGCGCAGAACTGGCGCGCCATGGGAGATGACTCCGATTTCAAGTTGCTGCTGGCGTCGGCGCGCTATCCATTCGAAAAATACGGTCCGCCCTTTAACTACAGCAAGGGCCGCGGAGGAACCGGAGCGTTCTCCGACTATGTTGCAGGTGTCGGGACGGCCTTCGAGGAGGCAATCGCCGCCGTCAAGACGGACGACAGCTATATGCCCGCGGTGCCCGAAAAATATAACTACGGCCCGAATGATCGTATCTGGGACGTATTTGGTATCGCACGTCCTACGGCAATCGTTCCCGAGGAACCGGTTGCGCCCTTAAAGATAGTGAGCTGCGGAGGGGACGCGCCGTGCGAGAACTATAATTATGAGAATGAATACAAGGTCTGGAAGCCCTTGCACGATGCCTGGCAAGCCACCCGGGAGGCGCAGCTTCCCTCCTTTCTGGCCCTGAACAAAGCGATCGCTGATTTCAATGTCAGCTTGCGCGACCGCCTGGTCAACGAGTGGACCATCTACGACGGCACCGAACAGGTCACGCGCACGGTCGTCGGCAAGAGCGACCCCGGCATGATCACCGCCGGCGGCAACATGAGTCTGAACGCAGGAGTGGTCAACAACTACGCCAGCCAGATCATTGCCGGCGGTACGGTGGCCGGCAACAGCGTCAACGGCACCGCCATCAACAACACCGGTCCGCAGGGCACGCAGACGGCGGTTTCCATCGGCTCGGCCAGCTATACCTACACCAAGAGCCATACATCCAGTTCCGACGACCGCCGCTACGACGGTGTTCCCTACCAGTCGCAGACCATCGTCACCAACTTCCAGCTAGATATCACCCCCACCGGCGGCGCAGGGCCTGCGCGCAGCAGCTCCGTGCGCGCGGTGGCGGCGCCGGTGGCCGGCGCTGCGGGCGCGGCGGGAACCGCGCTGAGCGTCAACGTCGCCAGCGTCAACCCGTCGCAGGTCAGCAACACGTCCTACCGCATCGCCAGCCTCAACCTGACGCTGCCCAACAACGCGCTCTATCGCATCGACAGCGCGCCGAACCAGCGCTACCTGGTGCAGACCGATCCGCAATTCATCGGCTATCGCACCTGGCTGTCGTCGGATTTCATGCTCACGCAGTTGCAGAGCACCCCGGGCAGCACGGTCAAGAAACTCGGCGACGGTTTCTATGAGCAGCAACTGGTCCAGCAACAGATCCAGCAAGCCGTCGGCCAGCGCTACCTGGCCGGCTACACCAGCAACGAAGCGCAATACATGGCCCTGATGACGGCCGGCGTGCAACAGGCGAAAGCCTTCAACTACACGGTGGGCGTGGCGTTGAGCGCCACCCAGATCGCCCAGTTGACCTCGGACATCGTCTGGATGGTCAAGCAGACCGTGACGCTGGCCGACGGCAGCACGCAGGAAGTGTTGGTGCCGCAGGTCTATCTGCGCGCGTCCAACGTGCAGGTGACCGGACAGGGCACACTGATCGCGGGCAGCGACGTCGCCTTCCAGACGGCACAGGACATCGTCAACAGCGGCGCCACCATCGCCGCGCGCCAGAGCGTCTCGCTGGCGGGGAACAACATCCAGAACCTGGGCGGGCGCATCAGCGGCGCCAACACCGTGCTGTCGGCGGCCACCGACATCAACAACCTGGGCGGCGCCATCGATGCGCAAAACAACCTAGTCGCCATGGCCGGGCGCGACATCAACAGCGCCTCCACAACGGTGGCCACCGCCAACGCGGTCACCACCGGCACCAACATCAACCAGGTCGCCTCGATGACCGTGACCGGCAACAACGGCACCCTGGCGGCGGTGGCAGGACGCGACCTCAACCTCCAGGCCAGCAGCGCCAGCGCCGACAACATCAAGCTGAGCGCGCAGCGTGACGTGAACCTGTCCACGGTTCATGAAACCAGCCAGGAAAAGCTCACCTGGGACAGCGACAACCGCGCCGAAGTCAACCGCGACAACGCCATCGGCAGCACGGTGCAAGGCAAGTCCATCGCCCTGACGGCCGGGCGTGACATCAACAGCCAGGCCGCCTACGTCACCGCGGAAGGCGCGCTCGCCGCTACTGCTGGCAACAACATCAACATCGGCACCGACATCAGCACCGCCAGCGCGCGCGACCAGCACAAGAAGAGTGACAGCGGCGGCATGCTCGCCAGCCGCACGGTCACCACCGACGACAGCAGCAGCCAGGCCATCCACCAGGGCAGCACCTTCTCCGGTAATACCGTGGTGGCGCGCGCGGGGAGCGATCTGAATATCACCGGCAGTAATGTCGTCTCCACGCAAGGCACGGCGCTGGCAGCGGGCAGCAACGTCAACATCGTCGCCGCCATCGACAACAGCAGCCAGCACAACTACCGCAATGAAACCACCAGCGGCGTGATGGGCGCCGGAGCGGGAGTGACGGTGGGTACGCGTGAGCAGAGTCATGACGTCAACCGGCAGGGGCAGACAGCTTCTGCATCGACGGTCGGCAGTACCGACGGCAATGTCAGCATCGCCGCTGGCAATCGCTATACGCAAGTGGGTAGCGACGTGGTAGCGCTCAAGGGCGACATCGATATTGCAGCTAAATCGGTGGAGATCAGAGCCGCCGATCAGGTCAGCAGGACAGTGACCGAGGACAAGTTCAAGCAGAGCGGCTTGACTGTCGCGGTCACCAGTCCCGTGATTTCCGCGGTGCAGACCGTACAGCAGATGAGCGAAGCTGCCGAGAAAACCAAGGATGGCCGCATGCAGGCGTTGGCTTTGGCCAATATCGGATTTGCCGGCGCGAACGCCATGGACGCCATCAAGGCGGGCCAGGGCTCCACCATTGACGGTAAAGCCAACCAGATCGCGACCGGTCCGGCCGGCGCCGATGGAAAAACCCCCTCGCGTGATGCGACAGACGCGGACAAGGTGGGCGGCATCAATCTGGCGCTCAGCCTGGGCGGCAGCAGCAGTGAGAGCCGTTCCGAACAAACCACCAATACGGTGCGCGGTTCCACGGTAGCTGCCGGCGGCAACGTCAACATCACGGCACAAGGTGGTGGGGCCGATAGCAATATCGTGATCCAGGGCAGCGACATCAAGGCTGGCGTGAACGCCACCCTCAAGGCCGCTAATGAAGTCAGGCTACTGGCTGCGCAGAGTACCTCGGAACAACACAGCAGCAACCAAAGCATGTCAGGCTCGATCGGCGCATCGATAGGAACGGATGGCCTGATGTTCAATGCAAGTGCCTCCGGTGGCTGTGGACATGGCGACGGCAGCGATGTGACGCAAGTCAATACGCACGTCGATGCGGGCAATAAACTTACCATTTCCTCAGGGACGGATGCGACGCTCAAGGGTGCGGTGGTCAGCGGCAAGCAAGTGGTGATGGATGTCGGTACCAGCGGCAGCGGTGACCTCAATATCGAAAGCCTGCAAGACACCAGTACCTACAAGAGTGACCAGCAAAGCCTGGGTGGCAGTATCTCGGTGGGCATGGGCCAGGTGAGCGGCAGTGTCAACTACAGCAAATCGAGCACCAACAGCAACTATGCCAGCGTGATGGAGCAGTCCGGGATCAAGGCTGGCGACGGCGGTTTCCAGATTAATGTGAGGGGCAATACCGATCTCAAGGGTGCGGTGATCGCCAGCACGGACAAGGCGGTGGCCGACGGAAAGAATAGCCTGGCCACAGCGACACTGACTCAGAGCGATATCAAGAACGCGGCGGACTACGATGCGCAGAGCGTAGGCATCGGCATCGGTTATAGCACTGGCAAGGACAATCCGGTTGGGCGGAATCAAAAGGGGGATGCCCAAACTGGCGGTGCAAGAGTACCGGGCGCCGACTTGCCCACGACAGGCAAAGATGGCGGTTTCTCGGCTACGCCACCGGTGGTGATGGGGGCTAGCGGTAGTTCGTCGAGTACCACCAGAAGTGGTATCAGCGGTGGTGCTGCCATCATGATCACGGATGACAAGAAGCAACAGGAACTAACGGGTAAGACGGCGGAGCAGACCGTGGCGTCGGTGAATCGGGATGTGAGCAGCAGTAAGGATGGTAGCAATGCGCTCAAGCCGATTTTTGAAGAAAAGGAGATCAATAATCGCTTCACTATTGTCGGAGCGTTCACCCGAGAGGCGGGAGCCTTCCTTGCGAATCGGGTGAAAGAATCGACGGAAGCGCAAAAGGAGCTGGACAACGAACTTTCGAAACCGAAAGATCAGCAAGATATTGTCAAGCTCGCCAAGCTCGAACAAACGCTACGTGACAATGAAAAATGGGACATGGCCGGGCCAGGGCGTCTGGTCCTGACGGCTGTCAGTGGTGGTATAGCCGGAAACGTTGCCGGGTCAACGGGATCATTTATAAAGAGTGCTGCTGCTTATTATTTCCAGGGTCTTGCCACTCAGGAAGTAAAAGGGATCGCTGATCTTCTCGACAGTGACTCTGCAAGAGCTGCCTTGCAAGGATTGGTGGCTTGTGCAGGAGCCGTTGCACAAAATCAGAGTTGCGGTGCCGGAGCGGCAGGCTCAGCAGCAAGTGTGGTTCTGAATAACTTACTCAATGAAATTAATGGAGATACCGCCTCTGTAATGACCCACTAAAAACCTGCTCAGTAGATAATCCTAAAAGGAAATCAAAATGAGCAAGGTCATGGAAGAAGAATTCAAGCGTTGGACAGCCAAGCGCAAAGCGGCGCTGGTGATGGAAATCAT
>WNDX01000090.1 GCA_009914615.1 Herbaspirillum frisingense | reverse complement strand
GCGCCTTCTATGCGATTCTTGTTCATCGGCTCGCGATTTACGCTCCACGCTTCCTTCCCACACTCGGTCACCCTCATGCAGTTGCGCTTCACTTCATTCACTGTGACCAGCTCATGGCGGGACTTGCACCCGCAGGAGTGCGCCCATGCTGGGCGCACAAAGAAAAGAGTAGCCGCGATTTCTCGGGGCTACTCTCGTGTACTACAGAAACGGCAGGGGAATTCTAGTCCTCGGTGCGCAATGGCCTACCCACCACGAGGTTCTGGATTTCGGAGTGCGGGACTTTCTCGAATGGCTTGTTGCCTATCCACTTGCCTATGCGGCCATAGGTCGCAGTCGTGCATTCTCCGTCGGCGACAAGGAAGCCTCTGCCCGGTACGAATGCAGCAACAGGTGCCTCATACGAGAACAGGACGCGAACACGGTCTTTGAATTCGATAACTACGGGATCATTCCCGCGTGCAGTAAGTTGAGTAAGTCGCATAATTGATTTCCATACAGGCAGGCCACGACGCCCGCTTTTCCCCGAATAATACCCGCGATGCCTTGCGGGTTCTATGTGTGGTACAAATTCTTACGCAGTGCGAAGCTGGAATCTGACACAGCCGAATTCCGGCCCGGTCTTCAGGATATAGCTCAAACCTGTGTCATCCGCTGCATCTACCTCCACATCGAGGCAGTCCTCACGCACGGTAGGCCAGTCGTTTCCACCGTTGACTTCTTCGCACTCGCCTCCATGCATCCAGAAGCGGCAATCCTTACATCTTCCCATGGCTACCATCCTGTATGAATAAGGCCGTCATCGCCTTTGTAAAAGTCCAGGCGAGGCCATGGCGTGTTGTATCCTACGGCATCGGTCAGGGCGCGTCCAACTTCACCCATGCCCCGACACCAGAAGCCCGCACCATGCCCGTTCCTAGTCAGCAGGAAGTCATGCCCGAGGCAAGCCTCTGCGCTGCCCGCGTCAGGGTGATGCACGGCCTCCTGCAGATAATGCCGCGCTGCAACTTGGCACAGCTCGGGGTAAGCCTTGAGGAAGGCGGCGCATTCGCTCTTGATCTTTGCCACGCTATCGGGGTGCATGTCCAGCATGTCGAAGCGGTTCTCTAACGGCTCCCCGTCTTCGTCTGCCTCCGACCAGAGGCCAGCCGCGATTACATGGCGTGCCATCAGGTCGGCATTCAATTCGATGGGATAGGTACTCATTACTCCACCCCCACCGTACATTTCATCCATGGCCACATGTGCAGCAGCCTCGCTCTGGTACGCGCCCCATGCAGTGCAATCCAAATAGCCGGGCATCGTCATGCGAGCGAGCCAGCCCTCGCGGTACTCTGCGAGTTCGTCGGGGTCGAGTGGGGAACCTTCGAGGTAGTTGAGCAATGCCTCAACATGGGTTGAGCAGGTACGGCCGATCAGGTCAGCCGGTACGACTTCGGTGCCTGCGGTGGTATCGACGGCAAAGAAGCCGCCATGGTAGATGTCTTTACGCATGGCTGGCCTCACTCAAGCACGGATCAGGTATTCTTGGCCGCCGAAGTCAAACTCGACGTAATCCTGTTCGGCCTCTTCTGCTGCTGCCTCATAGTCCATCGTCAAGTGACGATACGGCCACTCGCCCGAGTTCATTGCCTTTGGCATTTCGTAGCAGTCATCAATCAACTCTTCGATGTATTTGACAAAATGATCGCGGTGAATCAGGGTCTCGCCGTGCATCCAATCGCCGTATCCCTCGCACTCTTCGGCCAAGGCCAGCAGGATAGTAAGCTCCTCTGCCTCCTCGGTGTAGTCGGGGTTCTCTGCATCCAGCAGGCGATACGCCTTCGCAACGGCCTCGGCCTCAGTCTCGCAAGCCAAGGCGAACTCTTCATCGTCCACGTCGGCGACTTCCCAGAATTCACCATGGGTACTGCCTGCCGCTACGTGGCGGACAAAGAATGAGGATTCGTTGATGCTTTCCCGCATGTCATCGAAGGTTTCTTGCAGGTCTTCGATGCGGGCGATGATATCGCGGGAGTCCAGAACGGACGAGGTGTTGTCAATTGCGGTCATGTTGTCACTCTTAAAGAGGATGTGTATGAGGCAGCTCAAAGGCTGTTGAATGGGTGCTACTAGGTAAGGGTGGCTTGTGGGCGTTCCTTGGGCGTGGTTTCACGGATTAAGAACACTGCGAGCAAAGACGCAAGCAATGCGCTTAATTCATGACCCTAGAGGCTGGTAAGAAGTCTAAGGCCACTCGGACGTAATCCGAACCCTGTTTAATGTGATACCGGGCATCACTCCAAATTGTCAAAGACCTATCGCACTGGTCAGCGTCGTGTGACCTGCGTTTGAAACCTGTAATGCGGATTTGTGGAAGTTTTCCGGCTGACTGTCGCCATACCGTCGCTTGCACAAGTCTTGATGCGTGATACTGCTGCATCAATTACTTGCAGTGCCCTTCGAGGTGAACCGCTTACTGCGGTCTGAGTCATCAGGTACTGCGTTACTACTGGAACCGAATCGTACAGAGTTTGTTGCTTTCTGTCAATCCCGTTTGTTACCGTATCAGATGCTTGGCTGTTCTGTCCGTGGTTTTAACGTCTTTATCCCTGACTGGTACGGATTACTTGGCCTTGCCATCCCTGACTGCCTTAGCGATCAGTTGATGGAACGAATCTTAACCGGGTTCCCCTCGACTTGTCAAGCACTTCTCTAAATTGTCTCGCGGGCCTCTTTGTCTTCTTTGTGTCTATCCTGTGTATCCTTTCCCGAGAGGGTGTAACTCTGTGGGTAGCTCTGTGCCCCCATGTCTAGGCGGCAGTCCTGTCCTTGGTATACCCTTACAAAGTCCTTACAACCCGTCATCTTACCCTGTATTTCTAAGCTCTGCTGTATCCTGTTTGTCTCGGCATATCTGTCCCTTGCCTATCCCGTCCTATTCCTGCTGTTCTGTGTCTATCTTGGGTGTCCTGTTGCCGTAGGCTATCTGCCGCAGGCTAGGTGTTCTGTCTGTCCCTGTCCCCGTGGCCTTGCCTGTCCCATCTTCTCCTGTCGTTCTCGCGGTTACACAGATGCGGTTCTCTGTGTCTCTTAGGTGACCGTAATTACCGAGGGCAACTATCCCGCGTGTTCTCCTCTCGGGAAAGGGATAGGTGTTGAGAGGATGCTCGGCCATTGCCCAGCGAAGAGGAGCGAAAGACAACAAAACAGATGGCGCACACGCACACGGACATTCACACATGGATTCACCCAAGGATCAGCCCGAGGCGAGCAATTCGCACTCCTCTTGCGAGTAGGTGGGTAGGTCGTTTGTCCGTATACCGCAGGGAGCGCACCACGGCCCCGCCATGACCTCCATCCGCAGCAGGACAACGCGACCTATACGGATGAGCCTAGCGCCTCTCCTACGGCCTCTCATGGCCTCCTATCGCTGTCCAGTGTCTCGCCTTTGTCTCGCGTGGCCTGAGTTGTTCATCGGGGAGCCCAGATAGAAGCCACTAGCGGCCCTGTGAGCCCTGCACTGCTGAAGCGGGTATGTCCTGCCATCCGGTGGCCTGCCGTGGCCCTGTGGCCCTGTCTCGCAAGCCGCAGAGGCATCCACCTGGAGAAGTGTTGGGCGCGGGCGGGCGCGTGCGTTCTCTTCCCCCGCGTGTATCTTGTCGCGTGCGTCATATCGGCGCGGGCGTATGGGGGGAGTGCGGGCGGGCGCGGGGCGCAGTAGTCCCCACGAAAATCTGGATCAAATTTCAGTCGGCACTCGGTTCGATATAATTCTGGCCCATCACAATAACTAGGGAGGGAATATGTCCTATCGCTATCTGATCGCTCTGGGTGCTCTTGCGCTCAGTGCTTGTGCCACTACTGCGGGATACGAGAAGCGACTGAATACGTGGGTTGGTGCCAATGAGATAGACCTCGTTCGCCAATGGGGGCCACCAGCGCAGTCCTACGAGTCGGGAGACAGGAAGTTCCTGACGTATGCCAACCAGCGTAACGTGTTCATTCCGGGTTCCTCTCCGTCCTACCAGACTACCTTTATCGGCAACACAGCGTACACGCAGCCGGTGGGTGGGTCTTCCCCAATGAACGTCTCCATGTCATGCATGACCACATTCGAGGTCGCTGCTGGCCGGATAGTTGGTTGGACGTACCGTGGGAACGATTGCAAGGCCAAGGAATGAGGGCCGTCTCCGGCGAGACACATGTGAGGCACAGGGACTGCCTTTCGGGTAATTCTCCGAGGTGCGAGACTGTCTTTTGCTCAGAGTGCGCCACTGGAGAGCACTGCTGGAGCGGTTGCGCGGCTGAAAGACGTGCAGCCCGACCGGATTCACACTGCAGGGGTCGCAAGTTCAAACCTTGCACTTTCCACCAGGATTCAAAAAAAAAGCCCGCTTGATGCGGGCTTTTTTCATTTCTTCCTCATATTTTCCTCGCGTTGCATATATCGGCACTCCAGATGCCCTCTTCACCGCGTCGTTCGTGTTGCCGCGCCGGCGGCTTGCGATCACGCCGCCGCCCCCCCATTCTCACGACTGTCGCCGGTCAAGTGCCGAAAACGCCTTGAATTCCGGCGCCAGCGCCGCATACAGCCGGCGATAGCGTTCCAGCCGGTCGTCGAGCATGCCGCGTTTGTCCTGCTCGGGATCATAGACGTCCAGGACATCTGGCGCCACGCACACCAGCGCCGGGCGCTCCCGCGTGTCTGCGATGCGCGCCAGCCGCGCCGCACCCAGCGCCGCGCCTACTTCGCCGCCGGCGTGGCGGCGCAAGGACAGGTTCAGCGCCGTCGCACACAAACGCCCCCAGAATGGGCTGCGCGAGCCACCGCCGACGAAGGCGGCCGACTCCAGCACGGTGCCGGCGGTTTTCAGCGCGGCATAGCCGTCGGCCATGGCGAAGGCCACCCCTTCCATCACGCTGTAGGCCAGATGCGCGGCATCGTGCGCCGGCGCCAGTCCGAAGAACACGCCCTTGGCGGCGGCGTCGTTGTGCGGCGTGCGTTCGCCGTTCAGGTAGGGCAGGAACAGTGGCGCATTGGCGGCCTGGGCCGTTGGCGCCAGGCGCACCAGTTCCGCCACATCGACCTTCAGCAGGCCGGCCAGCCAGTGCAGGCTGGCCGCGGCCGAGAGGATCACGCTCATCTGGTGCCACTGGCCGGGCAGACAGTGGCAGAAGGCGTGCACCGCCTGTCGTGGATTGGGGGCGTGGCGGGCCGTGCCGGCGAACAGTACGCCGGAGCTGCCCAGCGACAGGAAGGCGTCGCCCGCCTTGATCACGCCGATGCCGGCCGCGCTGGCGGCGTTGTCGCCGGCGCCGCCGCACACCACCACCGGGCCGTCGATGCCCCATTCGCGCCGCAGATCCTCGCGTAGCAGCGCGGCCGCGTCGCTGCCTTCGACCAGCCGCGGCATGTGGCTGCGATCCAGCCCGGTGGCGGCCAGCATGCGTTCGGACCAGTCGCGCCTGGCCACGTCCAGCCACAGTGTGCCGGAGGCGTCGGACATATCGGAGACGAACTCGCCGGTCAGCTTCCAGCCGATGAAATCCTTGGGCAGCAGCACCTTGTCGATGGCGCGGTACACCGCCGGTTCGTACTTCGACAGCCACAGCAGCTTGGGCGCGGTGAAGCCCGGCATGGCCAGGTTGCCGGTGATGGCGGCGGCGTCCGGCACCAGCGCTTCCAGCTCGACGCACTCGGCGAAGGAGCGCACGTCGTTCCACAGGATGGCCGGACGTAGCACGTTGCCGTTACGGTCGAGCAGGGTGGCGCCGTGCATCTGGCCGGAAACGCCGATGCCGCGCAGCGCGCGGAAGGCCGGCGGCTGGGCGGCGCGCACGGCGGCGATGGCGTCCAGCGCGGCGTTCCACCATGATGGCGGGCTCTGTTCCGACCACAGCGGGTGCGGATTGTCCACGCGCAGTTTCTCGCCGGCCGAGGCCAGCACCCTTGATGCGTCGTCCGTCAGGACGACCTTGACCTCGGAGGTGCCGAGATCGATGCCCAGATAACTCAAATCGTTTTCCTTTGCTTGGTGCGCGTGCGGCGGCCGGGCCGGGATCAGGCCGCGGCCCGGGCTTCCTCGTTGAGCCTGTGCAGGGAGCGGAAGCGCGAAGGCGGCATGCCCTTGCAGGCGAGGAATTGGCGGTTGAAATTCGACAGGTTGTTGAAGCCGACCCGGTAACATACTTCGGTCACGCTCAGTTCCGTGCACATCAGCAATTCGCAGGCTTCGTTCAGGCGCAGGCCGTTCTGGTACTGAATGAAGGTGCAGCCGGTGTGGCGCTTGAAGAAGCGCGTGAAGCTGCTCACGCTCATCGCCGACAGCTCGGCCACATCGGTCTCGCGCAGGTTGCCGCCGAGATTCTGGCGGATATAGGACAGCACCTGGTTGATGGTGGACGACATATGGCGCTGGGCGTTCACCTCATAGGTCGGCCCGGCCAGCAGTTTCCTGTCGGCGCAGGAGGCCAGCTGTTCGATCACCGACATCATCAGCACCACCCGGCGCGCGCTGTGGGTGACCGCCAGTTCCTGCATCAGCGGCGTGATCGTCGTCCCCAGCGCATCGGGGAACTGGATGCCGCGCGCCGCGTGATCCAGCATGCCCAGCACCGCGGCCAGTTCCGGGAAGGCCGTCACCATGCGTTCGGCGAACTGGCGCGAGAACTGCAAGACCAGATCGCGGGAGGGCACGCTGTCATGTTCGCCCAGGTTGCTGACCCAGTTGTGCGGCAGGTTGGGGCCGGTCAGCACCAGGTTGCCCGGCGCGAAATCGCCGATGAAGTCGCCCACGAAGAATTTCCCGCCGGACGCGGTGATGACGTGCACTTCGTATTCCGGATGGAAATGCCATTTGGCCACCGTATGCGGATAGTCATGCACCCATGCCCTGAACGATTCGTCCTGGCGTGTGTGGACCAGCTCCAGATCTGGACTCATGTCTCGTCTCCTTGCCTTGCGGGCCGCCGTCGTCCCGGCCGGACGCGGATGCGCCGTCGGGCTCCAGCGACAGGTTCTCGCCGCTTTGCACGTCGAACACGTGCAGGTCGCACTGATCGAAAGCCAGCGTCACCGCGGCGCCCGCCTGGGGCAGCCTGGCCGAGGGGATCAGCGCGGCCAGCTGTTCGCCGCCGCAGCGGGTGGTCACCAGGGCGTCGGCGCCCAGGATCTCGACCAGTTCCACGCTTGCCCGGCAGCACAGGCTGGCGGTCCCGGCCGTGTCGTCTTGGATGCGTACATAATCCGGCCGTACCGCCAACTTTACCGCCATTCCGTCGCGCAGGGCGGAAAATCGCGGCCCGTGCAGCGGCCAGCGATGCGCGCCGGTGCGCACGGCCAGCGCGTCGCCATCCCTTTCCACCACGCCCGACAGGAAATTCATCGCCGGCGTGCCGATGAAGCCGGCCGCGAACAGCGTGCGCGGCCGGTGGTAGAGCTCGGCCGGCGCGCCGGCCTGCACGATGCGGCCGTCATGCATCAGGATCACGCGGTCGGTCAGCGTCATGGCTTCCAGCTGGTCGTGGGTGACGTACACGGTGGTGGTGCGCAGGCGCTGGTGCAGGCGTTTGATATCGCTGCGCAACTGCGCGCGCAGCTTGGCGTCGAGGTTGGACAGGGGCTCGTCGAACAGGAACACCGACGGCGTCTTGATGATGGCGCGCGCGATCGCCGCCCGCTGTTGCTGGCCGCCCGACATGGCGCGCGGCTTGCGGTCGAGCAGGGCGTCCAGATTGAGCATGGCGGCGACCTCGCGCACGCGGCGGTCGATTTCTTCGCGCGGGCGCTTCAGCCGGCGCAGGCCGAAGGCGATGTTGTCGTACACGTTCATGTGCGGGTAGAGCGCGTAGTTCTGGAACACCATCGCCACGTTGCGCTCGCGCGCCGGCAACGCGTTGACCACGCTGCCGCCGATGGCAAGCGTGCCTCCGGAGATGTCCTCCAGCCCGGCGATCATTCTCAGCATGGTCGATTTGCCGCAACCCGAGGGGCCCAGCAGCACGACGAATTCACCGTCGCCGATGCGCAGGTCGAGCGGATGCAGGACGGGCGGGCCGCCGGCATAGTTCTTGGTGAGTCCGGTGCAGTGGATGTCGGCCATGGCTCAGTCCATCTCGATCTGGATCTTGACGTCGTGCGGATGCCCGCCGGCGGCTTCCTCGAAGGCCTTGACGCCGTCCGAGAAGGCGAACTTGCGGGAAATGAAGGGCTTGACGTCGATCATGCCCGAGCTGATCAGCGCCAATGCGCGCGGGAAGATGTTGGCGTAGCGGAACACCGATTCCAGCCGGATCTCGCGGGTCTGCATCGCTACCACGTCCAGCGGCACCGGGCCGGGCGGCATGCCCACCAGCACCGCGCAGCCGCCCGGACAGACCAGGTCGAGCAGGCTGTCGTACGCGCCGGTGCTGCCCGAGGCTTCGAACACCACGTCGGCGCCCCAGCCTTGCGTGGCCGCGCGCACTGCATCGGCTAGCGGCTGCCGGCTGACATCGACGGTGGTAACCGCCGGATTGCCAGCGAAATGCGCCAGCTTGGCCGGCACCACGTCGGCCAGGATCACGCGCGCCGCGCCGCCGGCCAGCGCTGCCAGCGCGGTCATCGCACCGATGGTGCCGGCGCCGATCACCACTGCCGTGTCGCCCGGTTTCATCTTGGCCTTGGTGGCAGCCTGCAGGCCGATCGACAGCGGCTCCACGATGGCGCCCTCGGCGAAGCTGACGTTGTCCGGCAGGCGGTAGGTGAAGGCGGCCGGGTGCACCACGCTGGCGGTCAGGCAGCCGTGCACGGGCGGCGTGGCCCAGAAGCGGACGTCGGGATCGAGGTTGTACATGCCGCGCAGCGTGGCCGGCGAGTCGAAGCGCGGGATGCCCGGTTCCATGCAGACGCGGTCGCCGACGCTGAGATGGCTCACCTCGGCGCCGGTTTCGATCACGGTGCCGGAGGCCTCGTGGCCCAGCACCATCGGTTGCTCCACCTTGAACGGGCCGATGCGGCCGTGGGTGTAGTAATGCACGTCGCTGCCGCAGATGCCGACCGTGTGGATGCGGATCTTGACGTCGCGCGGCCCGACCGCCTGCGGCAGGTCGATGTCGCGCAGTGCGATTCGGCGGGTTGCTTCCAGTACGAGCGCTTTCATGGGAGAGTCTCCTATTTTCCTTTGAGCATGGAATTGAGCAGGCGGCTGAGAACACCGACGAAGATGATGGGCGGCAGGGCCAGCAGCACGGTGGAGGCGTTGATCACGCCCCACGGCACTTCCTGGCCCAGCGAGGTGAAGGCCGAGGCGACCACCGGCAGCGTGGCGCTGTTGGAAGAGGTCAGCGCCAGGCCGATCATCAGTTCATTCCACACCAGCACGAAGCTGAAGATGATCCCGCCCAGCAGGGTGTTGGCGCAGGTCGGCAAGGCGATGCGCCAGAACACCGCGTAGGGACCGTAGCCGTCCAGCGTGGCGGCTTCCTCGATCTCGCGCGGCATGCGCTGGAACACCGGGATCGAGAGCCAGGTGATGGTCGACAGCGTGGTCAGCAGGTAGGTGACGATCATGGAGAAGCGCGTGTCGTACAGCCCCAGATCGACCCAGATCGCGATCAGTGGAATGGCCACCGCCACCGGCGGCAGGAAGCGCAGCGAGAGCAGGAAGAACTGGATGTCGCGCTTGCCCGGCACGTGATAACGCGCGATCACGTAGGCCGCCGGCACGCCCATGAGCGTGCCGAGGATCACCGCGCTGCCGACGATAGCCACGCTGTTGCTCAGCGCCACCAGCACTTCCGGGCTGGAGATCACCTGGCGGTAGTTCTCCAGCGTCGGACTGAAGATGAAGCGCGGCACGGGCGTGACGATATCGAGCAGGTTCTTCAGCGAATTGAGCAGCGCCCAGAACAGCGGGAACACCGCCACCAGCACTAGCAGGATGCCGAAACCCCAGGCGGCGGCGCGCGAGATCAGTCTTCCCATTTGCTTACCCGCTTCCAGATCAAGGTGAAAATCAGCGTGGTGGCCACCATCATCAGCACGGCCATGCTGGAGGCGTAGGACACCTTGCCGGACAGGCCGATGCCCTGCGAATAGGCGTACATGTCCAGGGTTTCGGTGGTCACGCCCGGGCCGCCCTTGGTCATGACGTAGATCAGGTCGAACGAGCGCAGCGACTCCACCATCTTGATGAACACCAGGCTGATGATGGGCGCCTTGAGCATCGGCAGGGCGATGTAGGCGTACACCTGCCAGGTGCGGGCGTAGTCGAGGCGCGCGGCTTCCAGCGGTTCCGGCGGCAGGGTTTCCAGCAGTTTGAGGATGATCACGGCGAAGAACAGGCCCCATTGCCAGATGTCCACGAAGGCCACCGCATACAGCGCCAACACCGGATCCGACAGGAAGGCCGTGTCATGGATGCCGAACAAGCTCAGCAGCCAGCCGAGGATGCCGTTGAGCGGCGAGTACATGAACTTCCAGATGAAGGCGGCCGACACGCGCGGCAGCAGCACCGGCGTGATCAGCAGCACGCAGATGGCGTTGCGCCATTTGCCGTGCACCTGCTCGAACAGGTAGATGGCGATCAGGACGCCGACTGCCACCGCGCCGGCCACGGTGACGATCTCCCAGACGGCGGAGACTTCGATGGCGTTGATGAAGCGGCGATCCGAGAACAGGCGGCCGAAATTGCGCAGCCACACATAGTCGCTGTCGGCATAGCGCAGCACGCGGTTCTTCAGCGCCAGGTTGATGGCGGCCACGGTGGGCACCAGGCCCAGTATCGCCATCACCAGCAGCGACGGCGCCAGGAACAGGAAAGGAAGCGAAGTCTTCCCACGATTGAACATGCGGAACTCCAGCAGCCGCCAGGCGTGTGGGCCTGGGCGGCGGCGATCGGGAATGCGGAAAAGAGCAGGCGCAAGGGGCAGGCGGAACGGGCAGGCTGGCGGCGCAGGCGGACAACCGGCCTGCGCGCCGCCGGCGGGCAGGGTGCCTTACTTGCGCGCGTGCTCCATGGCGTCCTGCGCATACTGGGCGGCTTCATCCAGGGCGCGCGGGATATCCTTCTGCGTGCCGGTGAACACCTCTTCCAGCGCCACGCCCAGGTTGTCGCCGATGTCCGGCCATTGCGGGCTGGGCCAGAAGGTGACCTTGGAGACCGGCGTCGTATCCTTCAGGCCAGCCAGGATCTGCGGCTTGACGTGCTTCTGGAAGTAATCGCTCTGGACCGTGCTGGTGCGGTTGTAGTCGCTGAACACGTTGTCGCGCAGGCGGGCCTGTTCCTGCTCCTTGCCGGTGGCGAAGGCGATGAACTTGCCGGCCGCCTGGCGGGTGCATTCATCCTTGGCGCCGACCGAGGAGATCGCCAGGCCGTGGCCATACGCGGCCGAGGGCAGCGGCGAGGGCGGGCGCGCATAGCCGACCTTGTCGGCCACGCTGGACTTGCCCGGGTCTTCCATCCAGTCGGCGAAGGGCGTGGATTCGATCATGAAGGCCACCTTGCCGGAGCGGAAGGCTTCCAGCGCATTGCTCCAGTCGTAGGTGGCCGCGCCCGGCGGCGCGTACTTGAACAGTTCGGCATACAGTTGCGTGGCCTTGACCGCGGCCGGCGAGTTGAAGGCCGGTTGCTGGTTCTTGTCGGTCCAGCTGGCGCCCTGCGCCAGCATGAACGGCGCCCAGCGCCAGACGTTCATGCCCGAGCCGCGCTGGCCGCGCGCCACCCAGCCGTACATGGAAGGCGGCGCATTGAGCTTCTTGATGCCGGCCACCAGTTCGTCCAGCGTACGCGGCACGGCGATGCCGGCCTTTTCCAGCAGGTCGCGGCGATAGAACAGGAAGTCGGAGCCGCCGATCAGCGGCGCGAAATAGGCCACGCCCTTGTAGCTGGCGACGGCGCGGCGGCCCGGCAGGAAGTCGTCGTAGTCGGCGTCCTTGGGGAAGTATTTCTGCAGCGGCACGATCCAGCCGGCCGAGGCGAATTCGGCGACGTTGGCTTCGTCCACGTAATACACCTGATAAGACCCGGCGTTGGTCGAGGCATCCAGGCGGGACTTGGCGCGGCGGTCGTTTTCGCCGAAGTAGCTGATGTCGATCCGGGTGCCGGTGCGTTTCTGGTAATCGGCCAGGGATTTCTCCATGACCGTGAGGCCCAGGCTTTTCTGGGCCAGCACCTTGAGTACCGGGACGTTGCACGACTGCGCCATGCCGGAAAGCGGGAAAGCAGCGCCAATGAGGGCGCACGCGGCGCCAAAGCGGAACCTGTTCACTATCGTCTCCTGATGTTTTTATGTCGATCACGCGTCCGGCGCGGCCAGGGCGGCCGGATCGCGGACACAGTCCGGAACTCATTTCATGACAGGGGCGAGATGAGTTCTCGTTACAGCAGGATCCAAGTTAACAGCCGGCGCGCAAAGCCTCCACGCCAAAAGCGAGCGGGCGATCGATACTTTTTGATCAGCTTTTGTGTGCGCTGCAAAATTTCGTATTACTTCGGGAAATCGGTTTTGCGGGTGACAACGGCTTCAGTTGCGAGCCAGCGCCGGCAGCCTGACCGTCGCCACCAGGCCGCTGCCCTCGTCGGGGGCGTCGAGCACGATGCTGCCTTGCGAGGCCTGCACGATCTCGCGCACGATGGCCAATCCCAGGCCGGAACCGGGCTGGTCCGGGGCGGCGTTGCGATAGAAGCGCTCGAACACGCGCTCGCGCACTTCGGCCGGGATGCCGGGGCCGTTGTCGCTGACCGTCACGACGTACTGGCCGGCGGCGTCGGCCTCGCCTTCGCGCGCCAGGCCCACGGTCACCTTGCCGCCCTGCGGCGTGTAGCGCAGGGCGTTATCGATCAGGTTCATCAGCATGCCGGCCAACTGGGCTTCGTTGCCGTTGACCGGCGCGCTGTCCAGCGCGGTTTCCATGCCGAGGTCGATGCCTTTCTTCAGCGCCAGCCCGGCCAGTTCTTCCAGCACCGTGGCGGCCACCGCGATCAGGTCCACCGGTCCGCGCGGGAAGGCGCTGCTGTTGGAGGCCTCGGCCTGCGACAGCAACAGCAGCTTGTTGGTGAGATCGGTCATGTTGCGGCTGCCTTCATGCAGTGCCGCCAGCACCTGCGCCAGCCGCGCCGGATCCTCCAGCTGGCGGGCGAACTGGATCTGTGAATCGATCACCGTCAGCGGCGTGCGCAGCTGGTGCGCGGCGTCGGCCACGAAGCGCTTTTGCACCGTGACCTGGGCGTTGAGGCGCTGGATGTACTGGTTGATGGCTTCCACGATGGGGCGCAGTTCCACCTGCAACTGGCCGGCCCGCAGCGGCGTGAGCGAGTTGGGATCGCGCGCCGCCAATTCATCCTTGACCGCCATGATGGGGCGCAATTCGATGGTCAGGCCCAGCACCACCAGGCCGACGGCCAGCAGCAGCAGTACGATCTGCCGCCGCAGCGAGGGCTGCCACAGTTCCTCGACCATGCTCTGGTGCCCCTGCATGGTCTGGCCAACCGACACCGCCACCATGCGCAGCGTACCTTCGTCGTAGAGCGCGCGGATGTAGCTGACCACGCGCAGCGGCTTGCCGTCGAAGTCGGTGGTGGTATAGGCCGGATGGATGGCGGCGAAATCGGGTTCGGCGGGGAAGTCGGGGCGGCCGGCCAGCAGGGTGTTGTCGTCCATCAGCACCTGGTAGAACACCGCGTCCTGCGCCGGCGAGGCGAACATTTCCAGCGCCGCCGGCGGGATCGACACTACCGGTGCGCCATCCGACCAGGTGACCTGGCCGGCGATCATGCGCGCCGACGCCACCAGGGCGCGATCCTGGATCAGGGTGGCGCTGGAGACGGCGTTGTCGTAGGCGTCGCTGGTCGAGAGGCCGACATACACCGTCATCGGGATCAGCAGCCACAGCAGCAGCCGCAGGCGCAGGCTGTCAATCATCTTTCTGCTTGAGCAGGTAGCCCAGGCCGCGCAGGGTCATGATGGCGGCGCTGGACTGTTCCAGTTTCTTGCGCAGGCGCGAGATGTAGATCTCGATGGCGTCGGCGCTGGGTTCCTCGGACAGGCTGAAGATGCCCTTCATCAGCGCCGTCTTGGACACCGTCTTGCCCTGCTTGAGCATCAGGATCTCCAGCACGTCGTGCTCGCGCGCCGGCAGCGCCAGGGTGGCGCCGGCCACCGCGAACTGGCGCGTGTTGCTGTCATACACCAGGTCGCCGCAGTGGATCTCGGCCGCCTTGTCGGGCGTCTGGCGCCGGATCAGCACCTTGATGCGGGCCACCAGCTCGCGTACTTCGAAGGGCTTGACCAGGTAGTCGTCGGCGCCGGCGCCCAGGCATTCCACCTTCTCGTCGATCGAGCCGCTGGCGGTCAGGATCATCACCGGCACGCCGTTGTGGCGCTCGCGCAGGCGGCGCAGCACATGCTTGCCGCCCAGCTTGGGCAGCATCAGGTCGAGCAGCACGACGTCGTAGTTCTCGTCCCGCAGCACCTGGTCGGCGATCTCGCCGTCCGCCGCGATATCGACGCTGAACTTGTGTTCCTTGAGGATCTGTTCTAGCCAGTGGGCGAGCTGCGGGTTGTCTTCGATCAGAAGCAATTTCATGCAAATGTCTCAATGTTTTTGTTGCGCTGCAAATAAAAAAGCCGTTTTTTGGAAAGCTGGATGAAGGTTTCGGCTTTTTAGAATAGGCCCGCAAATCAATAAAAAGTGAAGATGGCGTCAGATCATCCCACCCATAATCAGGAGGCAATCATAATGCGTCACGACGCTCGTGTGTTCCACCCGTCCCAAACGTCCCCAACGTCCGCAACATCCGCCATTCGCCGCGCCTTGCTGGCGCTGGGCGCCACCGCCGTGACCGCCGCCGCGCTGTGCCTGGCGGCCCCGCAGGCGCATGCCGCGGACAAGATCATCATCATGGTCGGCGGCATCAACAAGCTGATTTATCTGCCGCCCAAGCTGGCCGAAAACCTCGGCTACTTCAAGGAAGAGGGCCTGGACGTCGAGCTGCAGTCGCAGCCGGCCGGCGTGGACGCCGAGAATGAATTGCTGGCCGGCGCCGTGCAGGCGGTGGTCGGCTACTACGACCACTCCATCGACTTGCAGAGCAAGGGCAAGGAAATCACTTCGATCACCCAACTGCTGCTGGTGCCGGGCGGCATGGAAATGGTGCGCTCGGACCTGGCCGGCAGCGTCAAGAGCATGGCCGACCTGAAAGGCAAGACGCTGGGCGTGACCGGCCTGGGCTCCTCGTCCAGCTTCATCGCGCAATACCTGGCCAGCCGCGCCGGCCTGAAGACTTCGGATTACTCCATGCTGCCGGTGGGCGCGGGCAACACCCTGATCGCCGCCATGAAGCAGAAGCGCGTGGACGTGGCCTGGACCACTGAACCCACCACCTCGATCCTGCTGGCCTCGGGCGACGCCAAGGTGCTGGTGGACATGAGCAGCGTGGACGGCACGCGCACTGCGCTGGGCGGGCTGTATCCGGCCTCCAGCGTGTATGTGCACCGTTCCTGGATGAACAGCCACAAGGCCGAGTCGCAGAAGCTGGCGCGCGCCTTCGTCAAGACCCTGAAGTACATCCAGACCCACTCGGCCGAAGAGATCGCCGACAAGATGCCCAAGGACTATTACGGCGGCAACAAGGCGATCTACGTGCAAGCCCTGAAGGCGTCGCTGGCGATGTATTCCCCTGACGGCAAGATGCCGGCTGGCGGCCCGGAGCAGGTGCTGAAGGTGATGGCGGGCTTCAACCCCAACATCAAGGGCAAGAACATCGACCTGTCCAAGACCTTCACCAACGAATTCGTGGACCAGGTCAAGTAAATCGTACGCCTGCCGGGGCCGGCAGGCGTGGGCAGGCATTGCGTATAAGACATAGAATCCGCAGACTCCGCCTGCATCAGGCATCAACCAACAGGAGACCCGAATGAACAAGAACATGCGCCGTACCCTATTGTCGCTGGCCGTCGCCGGCGCCGCCCTGGCCGCGTTGCCGGGCTCGGCCGCCGCCGCCGACAGCAAGATCACCATCATGGTGGGCGGCATCAACAAGATGGTCTATCTGCCGGCCAAGCTGGCCGAGCAACTGGGCTATTTCAAGGAAGAAGGTCTGAACGTCGAACTGCAGTCGCAGCCGGCCGGCGTGGATGCCGAGAACGAATTGCTGGCTGGCGCCGTGCAGGCGGTGGTGGGCTTCTATGACCACTCCATCGACCTGCAGACCAAGGGCAAGGAAATCACCGCCATCACCATCCTCGGCCAGGTGCCGGGCGAGGTCGAGCTGGTGGGCACCAAGGCCGCGGCCAACTTCAAGAGCATGGCCGATGCCAAGGGCAAGACGCTGGGCGTGACCGGGCTGGGTTCCTCGACCAACTTCCTGACCCAGTACCTGGCGTCGCGCCACGGTATCACCTCCAAGGAATTCTCGGTGCTGCCGGTAGGCGCCGACAACACCTTCATCGCCGCCATGAAGCAGGGCCGCATCGATGCCGGCATGACCACCGAGCCGACCGCTTCGCAGTTGCTCAAGACCGGCGACGCCCAGGTGCTGATCGACATGCGCACCGTGGAAGGCACGGTCAAGGCGCTGGGCGGCCTGTATCCGGCGTCCAGCGTGTACGTGCAGCGCAACTGGTTGAACAGCCACAAGGACGACGCCCAGAAGCTGGCGCGCGCCTTCGTCAAGACGCTGAAGTTCATCAACACCCACACCGCCGAGCAGATCGCCGACAAGATGCCCAAGGACTACTACGGCAACAACAAGCCGCTGTATGTGCAGGCGCTGAACAACTCGCTGCCGATGTATTCCCCGGACGGCAAGATGCCCAAGGGCGGCCCGGAAACCGTGCTGGCCGTGCTGTCGGGCTTCAATCCCAACGTCAAGGGCAAGCACATCGACCTGTCGAAAACCTATACCGACGAGTTCGTGAACCAGGTCAAGTAAGCCCGCGCACCTGACGGGACCGGAAGAGGGGAGCGGACCGCCCCTCTTGCGGCAGCAGCGCCGGTCCCGTTGTTATCCGATTTTCACCACGATCATGATGCCTTGCCCAACGTGCAGCGCGTCAGGGGATCACTCAGCCCAGGAAAGACCAAGACGATGAATGCGATCAATCAAAACGCTTTCGCCAAACCAGGATCCGGCGTGCAGGAAACGCCCGCCATCGAACTGCGCAATGTGACTTGCCGCTTCATCACCGCCGACGGCAAGGCCACCGTGGCGCTGCGCGATTTCTCCATGAGCGTGGGCCGCGGCGAGTTCGTCGCCGTGGTCGGCCCCACCGGCTGCGGCAAGTCCACCACGCTGTCGCTGATCACCGGCCTCTTGAAGCCGACCATGGGCGAAGTGCGGGTGATGGGCCAGCCGGTCAACGGCATCGATCCGCGCATCGGTTTCGTGTTCCAGAACGATGCCGTGTTCCCGTGGCGCAGCGTGCGCGAAAACGTCGCCGCCGGCCCGATGTTCCGCGGCAAGCCCAAGGAGCAGGCGCACCAGCTGGCCGACGAATGGATCCGTCGCGTCGGCCTGGACAAGTTCGGCGACCACTATCCGCACCAGCTTTCCGGCGGCATGCGCAAGCGCGTGGCGCTGGCCCAGACCTTCATCAACAGCCCCGAGATCCTGCTGATGGACGAACCGTTCTCGGCGCTGGACATGCAGACCCGCACCCTGATGCAAGACGAGCTGCTGCGCCTGTGGTCGGCCCATTCCGGTTCGGTGGTGTTCGTCACCCACGACCTGGAAGAAGCGATCGCGCTGGCCGACAAGGTCTATGTGCTGACCGCGCGTCCGGCCACCCTGAAGAGCGTCTATCCGATCGACCTGCCGCGTCCGCGCGTCATGGAAGAGGTGCGTTACGAACAGCGCTTCATCGACATCTCGCGCAAGATCTGGGCCGACCTGCGCGAAGAAGTGCACATCGCCTGACGCGCCGCGCAGCCAATCACACATGAATTCTGAACATCACAGGTGAGCAACATGACACAAGCACAAGCAACCCAGGGCGCGGCATCGATGGATATCGCCGCGGTGGAAGCCGAGGCGCAGCGCAAGATCCGCGCGCGCCGCAATCTGGTGATCGGCCTGCGCATCGCCATTCTGGTGGTGGTGCTGGGCGGCTGGGAACTCTGCGCCCGCATCGGCTGGATCGATCCTTTCTTCTTCTCCCAGCCGACGCTGATCGTGATCCAGATCTATGACTGGATGGTGGAAGGCACGTCGCAGGGTTCGCTCTGGACGCAGGTGCTGGTGACGCTGGAAGAGACGGTGCTCGGCTTCCTCATCGGTTCGGTGGCGGGCGTGATCGCCGGCATCGTGCTGGGCCGCAACAAGCTGCTGTCGGACGTCTTCAGCCTCTACATCCAGATCGCCAACTCGATCCCGCGCGTGGTGCTGGGCTCGATCTTCGTGATCGCCTTCGGCCTGGGCATGGCCTCCAAGGTGGCGCTGGCGGTGGTGATGGTGTTCTTCGTGGTGTTCGCCAACGCCTTCCAGGGCGTGCGCGAAGCCGACCGCTACATGATCGCCAATGCCCAGATCCTGGGCGCCTCGCGTCGTCAGGTGACCACTGCGGTGGTGATCCCCTCGGCGCTGTCGTGGATCCTGGCCAGCCTGCACGTGAGCTTCGGCTTCGCGCTGGTGGGCGCCGTGGTGGGCGAGTTCCTGGGTTCCAAGCAAGGCATCGGCCTGCTGATCTCGACCGCCCAGGGCGCCTTTAACGCCAGCGGCGTGTTCGCGGCGATGATCGTGCTGGCGGTGGTGGCGCTGGCGGCGGACTGGTTGCTGCATGCACTGGAGCGCCGCCTGCTGAAGTGGCGTCCGCAGGCCTTCTGATGGCCTTCTCGTGGCGTTCTCGTTGTCTTCTGACGCGTCGATGTCATGATGGGGCAGGCGCAAACGATTTAAAATAGCGCTTACTGCTTCGAAGAAAGCAAGTCCATCAGCGGGGACACGAGGCCAAGCCTGGTGTCCCCGCTGTGTTTTCCGCGCCCGAATCCAACATCGTCCATCCGCCCATGTCCGCCGAAGAGCCGCAACGCCTGTCCGACCGATCCGCTTCCCCGCCCTCCGCCGACGTTTCCGGCCAGTCGCACCGCGCGCTGCTGTGGATCGTCGCCTCCGGCTTCTTCATGCAGACGCTGGACACCACGATCGTCAACACCGCCTTACCGGCCATGGCGCGCAGCCTGGGCGAGCCGGTGCTCAACATGCATCCGGTGGTGGTGGCTTACACCCTGACCATGGCCTCGCTGACGCCGGCCTCGGGCTGGTTGGCCGATCGTTTCGGCACGCGCAAGATGTACTTCGCCACCATCCTGGTGTTCGTGATCGGCTCCATCCTGTGCGCCACCGCGCATACGCTGCCGCAACTGCTGGCCGCGCGCGTGGTGCAGGGCATCGGCGGCTCCATGCTGTTGCCGGTGGGACGGCTGGCGGTGCTCAGGAGCGTGCCGGGCGCGCAATACATCGCTGCGCTGGCCTCGATCTCCATCGCCGGCCAGTTGGGGCCGGTGGTCGGCCCGGTGCTGGGTGGCTGGCTGGTGGAGAGCCTGTCGTGGCACTGGATCTTCCTGATCAACGTGCCCATCGGCGTGGTCGGCATGTCGGCCGTGCTGCGCTACCTGCCCAACGACCTGCTGCCGGCCGCGCCGCGCTTCGACGTGCTGGGCTGCGCCTTGTTGTCGGGTTGCATGGTGGCCTTTTCGCTGGCGCTGGACGTGCCCTTCGACAGTCATCGCGGCGCCTGGAGCGCGCTGCTGTTCGGACTGGCGGCGCTGACGGTGTGGCTGTACTGGCGCCACGCGCAGCAGGGCGATGCGCTTGCGGCGTTTGACCTTCATCCGCAGCTGCAGCCCCTCCAGGCTATAGAGCCGATAGACGCGTTTCTTACCCACTTCCCAGCCTTCGCGACGCAGCATCACCAGCAC
>WNDX01000009.1 GCA_009914615.1 Herbaspirillum frisingense | reverse complement strand
GCGCCTTCTATGCGATTCTTGTTCATCGGCTCGCGATTTACGCTCCACGCTTCCTTCCCACACTCGGTCACCCTCATGCAGTTGCGCTTCACTTCATTCACTGTGACCAGCTCATGGCGGGACTTGCACCCGCAGGAGTGCGCCCATGCTGGGCGCACAAAGAAAAGCCGGCGATGCCGGCTTGGGTTCCGAAATGCCGCAGAGCGGCGCCGGCGTCTTCAGCCCTGCTTGGCCTCGGTCTGCAGACGCTCGTACTTGACCATCAGCTCCTCGCGGCTTTCGCGCCAGGCCGGATCGAAGGGAATGCAGGCGACCGGGCAGACCTGCTGACACTGCGGCTCGTCGAAGTGGCCGACGCATTCGGTGCACTTGTTGGGGTCGATCTCATAGATCTGCGGCCCCATGTAGATCGCCTCGTTGGGGCATTCGGGCTCGCAGACGTCGCAGTTGATGCAATCATCGGTAATCATCAGCGCCATGGCCGCTCCTTCGCGCATGCGCCGCCTTGCCCGCGCCGCGCCTTCCCACCTGCAAACTTCACCGCATACAGCTTCATTGCCCTACCCTGCCTCACTGCTGGCTACCGCAGAACGTTCAGCCGTTCTGCTTGGCGATTTTGGCCTTCAGCCACTTTTCGACCGAAGGAAACACGAACTTGGACACATCGCCGCCCAACTGGGCGATTTCACGCACGATGGTGCCCGAGATGAATTGATATTGATCCGACGGCGTCAGAAACAGGGTTTCCACGTCCGGCAGCAGGTAGCGGTTCATGCCCGCCATCTGGAATTCGTACTCGAAGTCGGACACCGCGCGCAGGCCGCGCACGATCACGCGCGCATTGTTCTGCCGCACGAAGTCCTTGAGCAGGCCGGAAAAGCTTTCCACCTGGACATTCGGATAATGTCCCAGCACTTCATTGGCGATCGACAGACGCTCTTCGAGCGAAAAGAACGGCTTCTTGTTTTTGCTGTCCGCTACGCCGACCACCAGCTTGTCGAACAATCCGGAAGCGCGGCGGACCAAGTCCTCATGACCACGCGTCAACGGATCGAATGTCCCTGGATATACAGCTGTGACCATGGTGTCTCCTCACCGGCAATTCAATCAGAACGCGCATTATGCCTGAATTTGGGCGGCGCTTTTGCGTTGCAATAAATGATAGAACACCATGCCCGCCTTGTCTGCGCGCACCACTTCCCATGCCGCCATCCAGTCCGGCGCGTCCTCGCCGTCCAGGGCAAACTCGGCTTCGGCGTAGACCAGGCCGGCCGTCGAGAGCAACTTTTCGCAAGCCGGCAAGATCTTTTCCAGCCAGCCCTGGTGATACGGCGGGTCGATAAAGACCAGGTTGAACGCGCCAGGTTCGCGCTGGGCGGCGCTGCCGACGGCGGCCAGCGCGTCGCCGCGCACGATGGCGATGGCGTCGGCCTTGAGCTTGTCGCGGTTGGCTTCCAGTTGGCGTACCGCCGGGCCGCTCTGCTCCACCATCACCACGCGGCGCGAGCCGCGGCTGGCGGCTTCGAAGCCGAGCGCGCCGGAGCCGGCAAACAGATCCAGGCAGGCCACGCTGCCCCAGTCGCCATCCAGCAGATGGGTGAGCCAGTTGAAGACCGTCTCGCGCACCCGATCCGGGGTCGGGCGCAGGCCCTCGGCATCCAGTACCGGCAGCGGCGTACGCTTCCACTGGCCGCCGATGATGCGCACCTGGTGCGGGCCGCGCGCCGCCGGCTTGCCGCTCTGACCAGGCTTGCCCGCCGGGCGGCTTTTGCTGCGGTTGTTCATGCCGCCGCCCTTACTTCGCCGCCGCGTCGGCGGGCGCATCTTCACCGACGATCACCGTCGAAAGCTGTTCGGGATGCACGTGCTTGCGGAACGCCGCGCGCACGTCGGCCACGCTGACCGCGCGCACGCGCTCGATCCAGTGATCCAGGTAATCCAGCGGCAGCTTGTAGAAGCCGATCACCGCCATGTTCTCCAGCAGCTTGGCGTTGCTGTCGATGCGCAGCGCGAAACCGCCGGCCAGGTTGTCCTTGGCGGCTTTCATCTCCGCCGCGGTGGGGCCTTCGGCGAGGAATTTATCCAGCGTCGCGCGCGTCACGCGCAGGGCTTCGGCGGTCTGCTCCTTCTTGGTCTGCAGGCCGATCTGGAACGGTCCGGGCTGGGCCAGCGGCGAGAACACGCTATAGACGCTGTAGGTCAGGCCACGCTTTTCGCGCACCTCGTCGGTCAGACGCGAGACGAAACCGCCTCCGCCCAGGATGTAATTGCCGACCGTCAGCGCGAAGAAATCCATGTCGCCGCGCTGGATGGCCGGCGCGCCGATCAGGATGTGCGACTGCGAAGCCGGGTGGGCGATGCGGGTCTCGCCGCCCTTGGACGCGGCCACCGCGGGCAGCGCCGGCAAGGCCGCGCCTTGCGGCAGGTCGCGCGTCAGGCGCGCGGCGATCTGTTTGGCCTGCTCGGGCGTGACGTCGCCGATCATGGCGATCACCGCGCGGTTGGCGACGTAGTGCTCACGGTGGAAGGCCAGCAGATCTTCGCGCGTGATGGCTTGCACGCTGGCTTCGCTGGCGTCGATCGCATACGGATGGCTGCCGTAGATGGCCGACATGAAGGCCTTTTCGGCGATCGCTTCGGGCTTGGTCAGTTCTTCGCGGATGCCCGCGATGGCCAGCGCCTTGTCGCGCTCCAGGCCCGCCTGCGGGAAGCTGGGATGGGCCAGCATGCGCGCCAGCAGTGTCAGCGCGGCATCGCGTTCGGCCGGTGAAGACAACGTGCGCAGGCTGACGCCGCCGCGGTCCTGGCCGGCGCCCGCGTGCTGTTGGGCGGCGACGTCGGCGAAGCCGTCCAGGATCTGGGCCTCGCTCAACGCGCCTTGCGCGCCGCCGTCCACGCCGCGCGTCAGGCTGGCCACCGTGAGCTCTGCCAAACCGGCCTTGCCGGCCGGATCGCGGCGCTGGCCGGCGTCGAACTGCACACTCACGTCCAGCATGGGAATCGCATGATTGGCCACGAACAGCACGCGTGCGCCGTCGGGCTGGGTCCAGGACTGGATCTCCAGCGCGGCCGAAGCCGGCGCCGAGGCCAGGAAACCGGCGGAAAGGAAGAGGATGCCTAAGTATTTTTTCATAAAGCCAGATACCTATTGAAAGCGACGGGCCTGCGCACAGCGCCCTGGCGGATCATCCGCCGTTGTTCTTGCCCACCCAGTCCAGCACCGGCTGCCACTGGTCGAGGTCGCGTTGCACGCGTGAGGGCGCGATGTCCCATAGCGTCAGGCCGTGCGCGGCCAGTTGTACGTAATTCTGCGTGTCGCGCAGATAGCCCAGCACCGGCAGCTTGAGCCCTTCGATGAAACGCTGCAGCTGCTCGGCCGAACGGGTGCGCGCATCGACCCGCATGCCCACGATGCCGACATCGATCTCGCCCTGGCGCACCGCCTTTTCATCGGCCAGGCGGCGCAGGAAGTCCTGGGTCGCCAGGATGTCGAAGATCGATGGCTGCAGCGGCACCAGCACCTTGTCGGCCATCTTCAGGGCGTCATTCAGGCGCCAGCCGTGCAACCCGGCCGGGGTATCCAGCACGACATGGCTGGTGCCCTTGGGCGGCTTGGCGACGTAGTCCTCGCTGATCTCCCAGGTGGCGATCGGTCTGGCTTCCGGCGGCCGGATGTTGAGCCAGGCGCGGGCCGATTGCTGGCGATCGATGTCGCCCAGCAGCACGGCGTGCCCCTGGCTGGCGAAATAGCCGGCCAGGTTGGTGGACAGCGTGCTCTTGCCGACTCCGCCCTTGGGATTGGCGACGACGATGACAGGCATGTTTTTCCTCCGAGAAGAACGCGAACCCGATCGACAACAAAAGGGATGACAAGCGCGGCAGATCCGACGGCTGCGCCGTCAGTGCAGCATGCCCGGCGGCGGCGCGGGCTTCTTGCCGTCCAGCGGCAGCGGCACCAGCGTGGCCACGGTCAGGTTGTCGTCCTTGAAGTATTTCTGCGCGACCGCCTGCACCTGCTCGGGCGTGACGCTCTTGAGCCTGTCGATGATGCGGTCGATGTTCTTCTGGCCGATGCCGGCGGTTTCCATCATGCCGATTTCCATGGCCTGCCCGAATACCGAGTCGCGCTTGTACACCTGGGAGGCGATCAGTTGCGTCTTCACGCGTTGCAGCTCCTGGGGCGACACGCCTTCCTTGGCGACGCGCTCGACCTCGGCGCGCAGCAGGCCTTCCAGCTGTTCGGTGGTGACGCCGTCGGCCGGGCTGCCTTCCAGCGTGAATAGCACCGGGCCGCGCGCCACGCCGCTGTAGCTGGCGCCCACGCTGACGGCCTTGCTGCCGGTGCGCACCAGGTTGGCGGTCAGGCGGGCGTTTTCATAGCCGTCCAGCACGGCCGACAGCACGTCCAGCGCATAGGCTTCCTGATCGCTCTCGACGTCGCGCAGGGCCGGCACCTTGAAACCCAGCACCACATAAGGGTTCTCGGCCGGGGCCTTGACCGTCACGCGGCGCGGGCCAAGCTGCTGCGGCTCGTTCTGCGGCTTGTTGCGCGTATCGCGCGGCAGCGCGTGCGGCGCGATCTTGCCGAAATACTTGTTGGCCAGCGCCAGCACGCGCTTGGCATCGACGTCGCCGGCCACCACCAGGGTGGCGTTGTTGGGCGCATACCATTGGCGATACCAGGCGGCGATGTCCTGCACGGTCATGTGCTGCAGGTCGTCCATCCAGCCGACCACCGGGTGATGGTAGGGATGCGCGGTCCAGGCGGCGGCGTTGAGCGCCTCGTTGAGCAGGCCCATGGGCTGGTCGTCGGTGCGCCAGCGGCGCTCCTCCATGATCACCCGGATTTCCTTGGCGAATTCGTTGGCGTCGAACTGCAGATTGGCCATGCGGTCGGCTTCCAGCGCCATCACGGTTTCCAGGTGGGTCTTCTCGATCTGCTGGAAGTAGGCGGTGAAATCGTTGGCGGTGAAGGCGTTCTCCTGGCCGCCGATCTCGGCCACCAGGCGGCTGAATTCGCCCACCTTGTGCTTCTTGGTGCCCTTGAACATCATGTGTTCCAGCGCGTGCGAGATGCCGGTGGTGCCGTTGAGCTCGTCGATGGAGCCGACCTTGTACCAGACCATCTGCACCGCGGTCGGGGCCCGGCGGTCTTCCTTGACGACCACCTTCATCCCGTTCTTCAGCACGAATTCCTGGGCGGTCTGGGCCTGCGCCAGCGCCGCGCAGAAGCCGAAAAGGCCGATGGAGAGGATTGCTCTGATCTTCAATTTCATTCGCTGTGCTCTGATAAAATGCTGGATTCATTGACCCTGGCGGCCGCGCGCGGGTCTTGTGGACAGGCAATTGTAACCTGTCCTATGCGCTTGTCAGGGCATGTCCCGGCCTCCCGCCGCGACTCGATCCGTCCGGATCGCCGCTCTGTGCGCCGCGCCTGCACCCCGGCCGCAGCCAGAACGACGCCAATCGCCACCCGATGTTTAGTTTCTTCAAGAAAAAACCCAAGCCGGAAGCCCAGCCCGCGTTGCCTCCGGAAACCGCGCCCGCCCCGGCCATCCTGCCTGAAGCGCCCGATGCGCCTGCTCCGGCGACGCCGCCGGCGGCCGAATTGCCGCCGGTTCAACCCGATATCGACAACGTCATCGACGCCGCTCCCGCCCTCGAGGAGACCGCCGGACCCGAAGCACGGGCCGAGGACACCGAGATCGTCGAAGCCCCGCAGCCGACGCCGGAAGCCAAGCGCTCGTGGTTGTCGCGCCTGAAATCGGGCCTGTCCAAGACCTCCAGCAACCTGACCACGCTGTTCATCGGCGCCCGCATCGACGACGACCTCTACGACGAGCTGGAATCGGCGCTGCTGGTGTCCGACGCCGGTGTCGAGGCCACCCATTGGCTGCTGGCCGAGCTCAAGAAGAAGGTCAAGGCCGAGCGCCTGACCGAAGCCGCCCAGGTGCGCACCGCCCTGCGCAGCCTGCTGATCGACCTGCTCACCCCGCTGCAGCGCCCGCTGGTGCTGGGCCGCGAAAAGCCGCTGGTGATGATGATCGCCGGCGTCAACGGCGCCGGCAAGACCACCACCATCGGCAAGCTGGCCCTGCACCTGCAGGCGCACGGCCAATCGGTGCTGCTGGCCGCCGGCGACACCTTCCGCGCCGCCGCGCGCGAACAGTTGGCGGTCTGGGGCGAGCGCAACAACGTCTCCGTGATCGCCCAGGAATCCGGCGACCCGGCCGCGGTGGCCTTCGATGCCGTGCATTCGGCGCAGGCGCGCGGCACCCACGTGGTGATGGTGGATACCGCCGGCCGCCTGCCGACCCAGCTGCACCTGATGGACGAACTGAAGAAGATCAAGCGCGTGATCGCCAAGGGCATGGCTTCGGCGCCGCACGAAGTGCTGCTGGTCATCGACGGCAACACCGGCCAGAACGCGCTGGCCCAGGTCAAGGCCTTCGATGACGCGCTGGGCCTGACCGGTCTGGTGGTGACCAAGCTCGACGGCACCGCCAAGGGCGGCATCCTGGCGGCCATCGCCAAGACCCGTCCGGTGCCGCTGTATTTCATCGGCGTGGGCGAAAAGATCGAAGACCTGCAGCCCTTCAACGCCACCGAATTCGTGGACGCCCTGCTGTCCTGACATGCAGACGACCCGCTTCAGCCCGGCCGAGCACGCGCAATTGCGCATGCTGCCGGGCGTGGGCGAAGGCCTGGTGCGGCGGCTGGAGCGCTGCGGCATCGCCAGCCTGGCGGAACTGGCGCGGCTGGACACGGTCGCCTTGACTGCCCGGCTGGCTCTGGCAAACTGCTCGCACTGCTGGGAAACCAGCCCCAAAGCGCGCCGGCTCGCCGAAGCAGTGATCGGCCTGGCGCAACGCCACGCTGCAGCAATATAACAAGACGATCGGACAGGCGATTCCAGATTCTGATGATTGAATTTTCCCGGGTATCCAAACAATACGCGCGCGAGGTCTATGCGCTGCGCGACATCTCGCTGACGGTGAAGAAGGGCGAGCTGCTGTTTCTCGCCGGCCCGTCCGGCGCCGGCAAATCGACACTGCTGAAGATGATCGCCGCCATCGAGCGCCCCAGCGCCGGCTCGCTGACCGTCAGCGGCCAGGACATCGGCGCCATCAAGGCCTCCGGCCTGCCCTACCTGCGCCGCAACCTGGGGCTGATCTTCCAGCAGCAGCGCCTGCTCTTGGATCGCAATCTGCTGGCCAACGTGATGCTGCCGCTGATCGTCACCGGCTCCTCGCGCGCCGATGCCGAAAAGCGCGCCCGCGCCGCGCTGGACAAGGTGGACCTGCTGGACAAGGCGATGTCCGAACCGCAGGAACTGTCCGGCGGCGAGCAACAGCGCGTGGCCATCGCTCGCGCCATCGTCAACCGCCCACAGATCATCCTGGCCGACGAACCGACCGCCAACCTGGACCGCGCCAACGCCAACAAGGTGCTGGCCGCGCTCAAATCCTTCCATGGCGTGGGCGTGACCTGCCTCATTTCCACCCATGACGAGCAATACCTGACCGGCGCCGACCGCATCGTCTATCTGGATCACGGCCGCATCGTCGATGGCTGGCATAACGGCGTGGCCAATCCGGTGGAGGTTTCGCCATGAACTGGTTGAGACAGCACTTCGCCGCCATGTCCGACGCGCTGCGCCACCTGCTGCGCTCGCCCGGCAACTTCCTGCTCAACGTGCTGGTGGTGTCGATCGCGCTGGCGCTGCCCTTCGCCGGCCTGTCGGCGCTGGAGAACGTGCGGCCGATCTCCGACCAGATGTCGGTCGAGCCCGAAATCAGCATCTTCATGAAGCCGGACGCCAGCCGCGAGACCGCGCAGGCCATGGGCAAGACCATTGCCCAGGTGCTCAAGGACAGCGATACCGTGGGCAAGGTGGAATTCATCCCGCGCGAGAAGGCCTTCGACGCGCTCAAGAGCAAGACTGGCCTGGCCGACGTGCTGACCACGCTGGGCAGCAATCCGTTGCCGGACAGCTTCGTGCTGCGCCTGCCGGGCTTCCAGAACGCCATGAACGCCGGCCGCGTGGATGACATCGCGCAACAACTGAAGAGCCAGCCGGGTGTGGATACGGTGCAGATCGACTCGGAATGGGTCAAGCGCCTGGCCGCACTGCTGCGCATCCTGCGGCTGGTGCTGCTGTTCCTGGGGATCACGCTGGGCGCGGTGGTGATCGCGGTGGTGTTCAACACCATCCGCCTGCAGGTCATGACCCAGCGCGAGGAAATCGAGGTGTCGCGCCTCCTGGGCGCCACCAACTCCTTCATCCATCGCCCGTTCTATTACACCGGCGCCCTGCTCGGCCTGTGCGCCGGCGCGGTGGCGCTGGGGCTGGTGGTGGCGGCCCAGCAGCCGCTGAACACGGCGATCCTGGATTTCGCCCACCTGTACGCATCGGAATTCCAGCTGGCGCTGCCCAGCCCGATGGCGATCGCCCTGCTGCTGGCGGTGAGCGCCCTGCTCGGCTTGTTCGGGGCGATGCTGTCGGTGCGCCGGCATCTGGCGCGCATAGGCTGATCCGACATTTCCGCCTTGCAACAACGGCCGCCGCATGCGCATCCGGTGGCCGTTTCGCTTTTCTTGCTGTGCTCTCTTGAAAATAGCGAAACTGCCGCTATCTGTTTCGCTCCCGCGCTGCAAAAATTGTTACAGGTTTTTGACTTCCTTTTTGACCCGCATCGCAACTTTGCCCCCCGAAATCCTTCTAAGATGGTAGGGACGAAAGCAATGATTATCAGAATTGCAATAGAGCAGTTCTATCGGGGTCTTCCAAACATGCAATTAGCACTCTCAAATGACGAGTGCTAGAATACCTTATCGAAATGCTCCAGTTTTAACGCAGCGCCACAAAGCGCCGCTGCGCTACCTACGCCGTCTATACGTCGCTTCCGCAAGGAAACAAGGAGAATCAATGAAAGCAGCGTCTGCACAATCTGCACTTATGCCGGTCGAGTCCAATGCGCTCGCGCTCGGTTTTTCCGGCAGCCTGGGCAACATCGACGCCTACATTTCGGCAGTGAACCGCCTGCCCATGCTGACCGCCGAAGAGGAAGTCAAGCTGGCCCGCGACCTGCGCGAAAAGAACGATCTGGGCGCCGCCCAGAAGATGGTGCTGTCGCACCTGCGCCTGGTGGTGTCCATCGCCCGCGGTTACTTGGGCTATGGTCTGCCGCACGCCGATCTGATCCAGGAAGGCAATATCGGCCTGATGAAGGCCGTGAAGCGTTTCGACCCGACGCAGAACGTGCGTCTGGTGTCCTACGCCATGCACTGGATCAAGGCCGAGATCCACGAGTACATCCTGAAGAACTGGCGCCTGGTGAAGGTTGCCACCACCAAGGCCCAGCGCAAGCTGTTCTTCAACCTGCGCAGCCACAAGGAAGGCCTGGACGCCATGACGCCGGCGCAGGTCGAGGCGCTGGCCAAGACCCTGGATGTGAAGCGCGAAGAAGTGATCGAGATGGAAACCCGCCTCTCGGGCCGCGACATCGCGCTGGAATCGCCGACCGATGATGAAGACGACAAGTTCGCGCCCATCGCTTACCTGTCGTCCGAAAACTCGGAGCCGACCCGCGTGATCGAAGCCAAGCAATACGACCGCATGCAGTCGGAAGGCCTCGAAGCCGCGCTGTCCAAGCTGGATGACCGTTCGCGCCGCATCGTGGAAGCCCGCTGGCTGGCCAACGACGACGGCTCGGGTGCGACCCTGCACGAGCTGGCTGACGAGTTCGGCGTGTCCGCCGAGCGTATCCGCCAGATCGAAGCGGTGGCGTTGAAGAAGATGAAGACCGCCCTGCAGGCGTATTCCTGATCTTCCCGGCTCAGGCCGGACGCCGGAGACGGTACCGGCAAATGAAAAAGGCACCCTCGGGTGCCTTTTTTCTTGCCGGTGGACGTTGCGGAACAGCCGTGGGACCCGATCCGCTCAGGACAGCAGCAACTTGATGTCATGCGCCAGCGTCTGCGGCCCCTGGCCATGCTTGACGAACAGGCGGATGTGGCCTTGCGGGTCGAAGACATAGCTGCCGGCGGTGTGATCCATCGTATAGCTGCCCGGCTGCTTGCCCGGCACCTTCTGGTAGAACACCTTGAATTCCTTGGCCACCTTCTCGGTCTGGGCCGCGTCGCCGCGCAGGCCGAGGAAGCGCTTGTCGAAAGCCGGCACGTATTGCGACAGGATTTCCTGTGTATCCCGGTCCGGATCGACGGTCACGAACAGCACCTGCACCTTGTCCGCATCCGGCCCCAGTTCCTTCATCACGTTGGCCATTTCCACCATGGTGGTCGGGCACACGTCCGGGCATTGGGTATAGCCGAAGAACATCACCACCACCTTGCCCTTGAAGTCGGCCAGGGTGCGCGGCTTGCCGGTGTGGTCGGTGAGCGCGAAATCCTTGGCGTAATCCAGGCCGGTGACGTCGGTGTTGTTGAACTTCAGTTCCGGCTTGGACGGACCGCAGGCCGCCAGCAGCGCTGCACAGCCTGCCAGCAGCAGCGTCGAAAGGAATCGCTTCATCGGATCAGAACGTACGGAAGAGGAAATAGTGATCCACCAGCAGCACCGCATACAGGATGGACAGATAGACGATCGAGTAGGCAAAGGCCTTGCGCGCGATCAGATCGGTGTAGTGACGGTAGATCTGCCAAGAATACCAGAAGAAGATCGCGCCCAGCACGATGGCTGTGCCCAGGTAGATCAGGCCGCTCATGCCGATGGCGAACGGCAGCATGCTCACGGCCAGCAGCGCGATCGTATACATCAGGATGTGGAACTTGGTCACGTCCATGCCGTGCGTGATGGGCAGCATCGGCAGGCCGGACTTGGCGTAGTCGTCGCGGCGATACATGGCCAGCGCCCAGAAGTGCGGCGGGGTCCAGATGAAGATGATCATCACCAGCACCCAGGCTTGCATCGGCACGTCGTTGGCGATCGCCGCCCAGCCCAGTGCCGGCGGCATCGCGCCGGCCAGGCCGCCGATGACGATGTTCTGCGGCGTCGCCGGCTTGAGGATGATGGTGTAGATGATGGCGTAGCCGACGAAGGTGGCGAAGGTCAGCCACATGGTCAGCGGATTGACCAGGGTGTAGAGGATCCACATCCCCAGGCCGCCGATCACGCCGGAGAACACCAGCGTCTGCGGCACGGTGATCTCGCCGCGCGCCAACGGGCGGCGGGCGGTGCGGGCCATGCGCGAATCGATCTCGCGTTCGACCAGGCAATTGATCGCGAACGCCGCCCCGGCCAGCAACCAGATGCCCAGCGTGCCGAACAGCACCTTGTGCCAGTCCGGCAGCTCCGGCGTGGACAGGAACATGCCGATCACGGCGCAGAACACCGCCAGCTGCGTCACGCGCGGCTTGGTCAGTGCCCAGTACTGGGCGATGCGGTTGGGTTGGGCGGTCAGTGTGGTCATGTCAGATGACGGGCACGGCGATGGCTTGTGGAGCAGCGCTGGCAATGCCTGAGGGTGCGTAACGAGTCTTGTAGTTTAACATGACCAGCAACAGGACCAGCAGCGCCGCCCCGCCGTTGTGCATCACGGCAATCGCCAGCGGCCAGTTCAGATAGATGGTCGCCAGACCGGTACAGAGCTGCAAAGCCACGACGATCAAGAGCCAGCGGCCGGTCTTGCGCAGCCCTTCGACGCGCAGCGCCTTGTGTGCCAGCCATACAACATACAAGATCACGACAAAGGCAAAGCTGCGGTGCACCCAGTGGATCGCGGTCAGCGCCTGGAACGGCAAGAAGTCGCCGGCGGCGGTCATGCCCAGGTGCCGCCATAAGGTGAAGCCGTGCTCGAAATCCATATCCGGCAGCAGCTTGCCATTACACAGTGGGAAATCGCTGCAAGCCAGCGCCGCGTAATTGGTGCTGACCCAGCCGCCCAGGGCGATCTGCAGCGTCAGGAGCGCCAGCCCTAGCGTGGCCGGCCAGGCCAGCGCCCGGCCCATGGGCGTGAGCGGCAGGTGGTCGTTATGGCGCGCATAGAGCCAGGCCAGCATGGCCAGCAGCGTCAGTCCCAGCAACAGGTGGATGGTCACGATGACCGGCTGCAGCTTCATGGTCACGGTCCAGGCGCCGAAGGCGCCTTGCAGGCAGACGAAGCCCAGCAAGGCGCTGGCGAACCACGGGCGGTATTGCCGCTCGGTCTTGCCGGACCTGATCCAGCGCCGCCAGGCCAGCACCAGCAGCGCGATGATCAGCACCCCGACCGCCATGGCGAAATAACGGTGCGTCATCTCGATCCACGCCTTGCCCCAGGTCACCGGTCCGGTTGGCATGGCTTGCTGCGCCGCGCTGATGTGCTCGTGCGCCAACAGCGGATTGGAGCGATCGTAGCAGCCCGGCCAGTCCGGACAGCCGAGGCCGGAGTCCGTCAGCCGCGTGAAAGCGCCGAACATGATCAGGTCGAAGGTGAAGAACATCGTCACCCCCGCCAGCTTGCGGTACTTGTTGTCAAAGCCCTTGGCCCGCCAGACGAAATACAGCGGGATCAGCGCCACCAGCAGGCCGGTCAGGCCCAGTTCAATCAGCGTTATTGCATTCATCTTGGTTCAAACGTGCGCCGCCGCCCGCTCAGCCGATGGCCGAGGCGCGCAGCAGCTTGGAAATGTCCTTCTTCATCTTGCCCGGATCGGGATCCTTGGGGAAGCGCATCATCAAATTGCCCAGCGGATCGATCAGGTAGAGATGATCCTCCACCGAGGTGCCCTGCTCCACCGGCAACCAGGCCTTGAGGCGGGCGGCATCGACGCGCAGCATGTCGGTGCCGTCGTACTCGCGGATCAGCATGGTCTCGACGGGCTCCTTGTCGGTCACCAGCCAGACGCGCTCGATGCGTTCCATCTCCTTACCTTGCATCAGCCGCAACTGGCGCATGGTGAACAGTTTGTTGCGGCAGGCCTCGGCACAGTTGCCGCGATCCACCTGCAACATGATCCACTTGCCCTTGTAATCCTCCAGCCCCGCCTTGCCGCCGTCGAGCGCGCTGCTGCCCAGGTCGGGGATGGGATACTGGCGCGGATCGATCAGGGCGCCATAGTTGTTGCGGCTCTCCGGCTTGATCACGTAGTAGGTGAAATACGAGGCGATCATCGGCGCCGCGCACACCGCCACCACCGCCAGCATCTTCCAGCGGCCGAGCCGGCGCCGCTTCTTTTCGGCGATGGCATTGCTCTCGGCATTGGCGGCCAAGCCGCCTGCATCAGGTTTTGTCATTGCGTCCACGTCTGAATCCCGTGACAAGGAAAAATACGACCGCCATCGCCGCCATCGCATACCACTGGACCGCATAGCCGCGATGGCGGTCGATGCCCAGCGACGGCGCCGGCCAGTCGCGCGCCAGGCCGTCGTCCATGCCGGACGGCGCCGCGCGCAGCTCCACCACGTAGGGCGCCAGCGGCAAACCGCTGGCCGCGGCCAGCGCGGCAAGGTCGAGGTTCTGCAGGATCGCGCCGCGCCGGGGCGCATCGGCCTGGCCCAGTTGCAGCACGTGGCCGGCATCGCGGCGCAGCACGCCATCGATGCGCACGATACCCGGCGGCAGCGGTGGTTGCGGCACTTTCGTGCGATCCGCCGCATCGCGCGGCGCCCAGCCGCGCGCGACCATCACCACCTGCTGCGCGCCCGCTATTTTAAACGCGGTCAGCACATGGAAGCCGACGGCGCCCTGGTGCGGGCGATTCTCCAGGTAGAGCGTCCACTGCGGCAGGAACTCGCCCTCCAGCAGCACGTGGCGGAACTCTTGGTCATCGGCGCCCGCGGGCAGCACCTGCAGCGGCTGTTCCTTGGCGCGCGCCTCCATGCGGTGCTGGATGCCCAGCTTCTCCTCGGCACGATGCGTCTGCCACTGTCCCAGGATGACGCCGGCGGCGGCGACCGCCATGGTGGCGCACATCGGAATCCAGCGAAATCGAAATCGGATCGGCATTCAGGCCCTAGCGCATTACAATGGATAAACAATATGTTCAACAGCCGCACGCTGCAAGCCATGTCATCGGCACGGCAGGAGACACAGGGATTTTACCCGTATGAAAATCGTCGTCGCGATCGCCTTCATTCTCATCCTCGCCAGCCTCGCTTCCGCGCTGATCTTCCTGATGCGCGACAAGGGCAAGAGCAACCGCACGGTGCAGGCGTTGACCCTGCGCGTGGGCTTCTCGGTGGCGCTGTTCCTGCTGATCCTGCTGAGCTACAAGCTGGGCTGGATACAGCCGACCGGGATACGCTGACCCGACTCGCCGCTCGCATGAGCGCATGAGCGCAAGAAAAAGCCGCACCAGGGTGCGGCTTTTTTGCGGATCTGCGCAGCAATGCCGGCCGCGCTTACAGCCAGTACACCACCACGTACAAGCCCAGCCACACCACGTCCACGAAGTGCCAGTACCAGGCCGCTCCTTCGAAGGCGAAGTGATGCGTGGGAGTGAAGTGGCCGCGCAGCACCCGGTACAGCACCACCGACAGCATGATCGCACCCATGGTCACGTGGAAGCCGTGGAAGCCGGTCAGCATGAAGAAGGTCGAACCATAGATGCCCGAGGTCAGCTTCAGATTCAGCTCGGTATAGGCGTGGATGTATTCGTAAGCCTGGAAGCCCATGAACACCGCGCCCAGCAGGATGGTCAGGAACAGCCACACCGCGGTCTGCGCGCGATGGCCGGCGCGCAACGCATGGTGCGAAATGGTCAGCGTCACGCCCGAGGTCAACAGCAGCAGCGTGTTGATGGTCGGGATCGGGAACGGCCCCATGGTGTTGAAGCTTTCCACCGTGCCGGCCGGGCCGACATTGCCCCAGTGCCCGGAGAAGTCGGGCCAGATCACCTTGTGGTCGAAGTCGGCCAGCCATGGCATGGTGATGCTGCGCGCATAGAACAGCGCCCCGAAGAAGGCCGCGAAGAACATCACCTCCGAGAAGATGAACCAGCTCATGCTCCAGCGATAGGACAGGTCGATGCGCTCGCCGTAGAGACCGGACTCCGACTCGCGGATGGCGTCGCCGAACCAGTAGTACAGCACCACCAGCACCATCAGGATGCCGAAGAGGTTGACGTAGGGCGCCCACGACGCGCCGTTGACCCAGGCCGATGCGCCGATCATGGTGATGAGCATCGATATGCCCGCCATCATCGGCCAGCGCGACGGTCCCGGTACGAAGTAATGCGGCGCCTTGGCTTGCTGAGAACTCATTTCCATCTCCCGATACGAAATCCAGTGTTGGTTGCTGCCCTGTTTTTTATTGCCGTCGATGCATCCTGTTCCGGCGTCAGCCGCCGGCCGCGCTGGCCACCACCAGCCTGACGATGGTCACCAGGATCGCCACGAAGATCGCCGCGCCGATCACGCCGGCGATGATCACGTGGACCGGATTGAGCCTGGCCGCGTCCGATTCATAATCCTTGCGCTTGCGCACGCCGAAGAAAGACCAGAACACCGCCTTCATCGTCGCGCCGAACGAGGCCTTGCGCTGCGAGGCCTGCTTCAGGTCTTCGGTCAAAGCTCCTCCTTCGCCCATCATCGCCGGCGCGTTCAGCCGGCCTTCTTGTCCTTGCCGCCGATCTCGAAGAAGGTGTACGACAGCGTGATGGTAGTGACCTCCTTCGGCAGGTTCGGATCGATGTAGAACACCACCGGCATCTGCTTGGCTTCATTCGGCCCCAGCGTCTGCTGCGTGAAGCAGAAGCACTCCACCTTCTTGAAGAAGGCCGCCGACTGCTGCGGCGCATAGCTGGGAATCGCCTGCGCATCGACGTTGCGCGCCTGGGTATTCACCACCTCATACGTGACCTGGGTCATCTCGCCCGGGTGCACCTTCATGCTGCTGACCGTCGGGCGGAAACGCCACGGCCCCTGCGCATTGCCGTCGAACTCGATGGTGACCACGCGCGACTTGTCCACCTGGGTATTGGCCGGCGCCTCCACTGTCGCATCCTTGGGCGTGAGGAAGTTCACGCCCGTCACCTCGCAGATCTTGCGATACACCGGGATCAGCGCATAGCCGAAGCCGAACATCAGCACCGCCACCACCAGCAGCTTGCGCAGCATCACGCGGTTCAAGCCGCGGCCCTCCTGTTCGCGCGGATCGGTGTCGCTCATGTGGCGAACCAGATGCGGTTGATGAAGATGCCGACGAAGAAGGCCAGCGCCACCAGCCCCAGCAACAGGCCGGTGCGGAGATTGTTCGGTTTCTTGCGTTCAGACATGAGGCGATCCGTGTGGGCCGGCGACAACGACTGGCGCTGCCGCCGGCGGGTTCATTGCTTGCTCAGGCGATCACTTCACCACCGGCGGTTCTTCGAAGGTGTGGAAAGGCGCCGGGCTGGGTACGGTCCATTCCAGGCCTTCCGCGCCGTCCCAGGGCTTGGCTTCCGCCTTCTTGCCGCCCTTGATCGAGGGGATCACGACGAAGAACAGGAAATACACCTGCGACAAGCCGAAGCCGAAGGCGCCGATGGAGGCGATCATATTGAAATCGGTGAACTGCGCCGGGTAGTCCGCATAGCGGCGCGGCATGCCGGCCAGGCCCAGGAAGTGCATCGGGAAGAAGGTCACGTTGAAGGTGATCAACGACGCCCAGAAGTGGAACTTGCCGCGCCATTCGTTGTACATGTAGCCGGTCCACTTCGGGCCCCAGTAGTAGTAGCCGGCAAACAGCGCGAACAGCGAACCGGCCACCAGCACGTAGTGGAAGTGGGCCACCACGTAGTAGGTATCCTGCATCTGGATGTCGATCGGCGTGACCGCCAGGATCAGGCCGGTGAAGCCGCCCATGGTGAACACGAAGATGAAGCCCACCGAGAACAGCATCGGGGTTTCGAAGGTCATCGAACCGCGCCACATGGTGGCGATCCAGTTGAAGATCTTCACGCCGGTCGGCACCGCGATGAGCATGGTGGCGTACATGAAGAACAGCTGCGCCGTCACCGGCATGCCGGTGGTGAACATGTGGTGCGCCCAGACGATGAACGACAGGATCGCGATGGACGCGGTGGCGTACACCATCGAGGCGTAGCCGAACAGCGGCTTGCGCGCGAAGGCCGGGATGATCTGCGACACGATGCCGAAGGCCGGCAGGATCATGATGTAGACCTCGGGGTGGCCAAAGAACCAGAAGATGTGCTGATACATCACCGGGTCACCGCCGCCGGCCGCGTTGAAGAAGGAGGTGCCGAAGTGGCGGTCGGTCAGCGTCATGGTGATGGCGCCGGCCAGCACCGGCATCACGGCGATCAGCAGGTAGGCGGTGATCAGCCAGGTCCAGCAGAACATCGGCATCTTCATCAGCGTCATGCCGGGCGCGCGCATGTTGAGGATGGTGACGATGATGTTGATCGAACCCATGATCGAGGACGCGCCCATGATGTGCATGGCGAAGATGCCCATGTCCATGCCCGGGCCCATCTGGGTGGACAGCGGCGCGTACAGCGTCCAGCCGGCGGCGGTCGCGCCGCCCGGCACCAGGAAGGAGCCGGCCAGCAGCAGCGCCGCCGGCGGCAGCAGCCAGAACGAGAAGTTGTTCATGCGCGCGAACGCCATGTCGGAGGCGCCGATCTGCAGCGGGATCATCCAGTTGGCGAAGCCGACGAAGGCCGGCATGATCGCGCCGAACACCATCACCAGGCCGTGCATGGTGGTCAGCTGGTTGAAGAATTCCGGCTTGAAGAACTGCAGGCCCGGATGGAACAGCTCGGCGCGGATCAGCAGCGCCAGGACGCCGCCCGAGAGCAGCATGGTGAACGAGAACCACAGGTACAGCGTGCCGATGTCCTTGTGGTTGGTGGCGAACAGCCAGCGGCGCCAGCCGTGCGGATGGTCGTGGCCGTGGTCATGCGAATGATCGTGGCCATGCGCGTGATCGTGGGAATGATCAGGTGCGTGATCGACGGTAGTGGTCATGTTCCAGTCTCCAAACGATTACTTGCGGCCGGCCAGCACTTCTGCGGGCTGTACGATGTTTTCCTGCGCCTTGTTGGACCAGCTGTTGCGCGTGTAGGTGATGACGGCGGCGATCTCGGTGTCGTTCAGGACGCTCTTCCACGCCGGCATCGCGTTCTTGCCGTTCAAGACCACATGGATTTGCTCGGCCTTGGGACCGTTGACCACCGGATCGCCGTCCAGCGCCGGGAAGGCGCCCGGCACGCCCTTGCCGGTGGGCTGGTGGCAGACCGCGCAGTTGGCGGTATAGACCTTCTCGCCGCGCTGCTTCAATTCATCGATGGTCCAGGTCTTGTTCGGATCGTCGGCCTTGGCTGCCATTTCCTTCTTCTTCTCGTCCACCCACTTCTTGTAGTCGGCTTCGCTGACCACGTTCACCACGATGGGCATGAAGGCGTGATCCTTGCCGCACAGTTCCACGCACTGACCGCGATAGGTGCCGATCTTTTCGGCACGGAACCAGGTGTCGCGCACGAAACCTGGGATCGCATCCTGCTTCACGCCGAAGGCCGGGATGGTCCAGGAGTGGATCACGTCGTTGGCGGTGGTGACGATGCGCACCTTCTTGTTGACCGGCACCACGACCGGGTTATCGACTTCCAGCAGGTAGTTGTCGTTCTTCTTGATCGAGGCATCGGTGACCTGCTCGCGCGGCGTGGCCAGGTTGGAGAGGAAGGAGATGCCTTCGCCCTCGCCCTTCAGATAGTCGTAGCCCCACTTCCACTGCATGCCGGTGACCTTGATGGTCAGGTCGGCGTTGGACGTGTCCTTCATCGCCACCACGGTCTTGGTCGCCGGCAGCGCCATACCGATCACGATCAGGAAAGGCACCACGGTCCAGGCGATTTCCACGGTCGTGCTTTCGTGGAAGGTCGCGGCCTTGTGGCCCAGCGACTTGCGGTGCTTGAGGATGGAATAGAACATGACGCCGAACACCGCCACGAAGATCACCAGGCAGATGATCAACATCAGGATGTGCAGGTCGTAGATTTGTTCGGCGATCTTGGTGACGGGCGGCTGGAAGTTCATCTGCCTTACTGCGGCCCCCCCTGGACTGTCCACCACTGCCCAGGACGGGATTCCCGCCGCCAGCAGCGATGCACCGAGGGTCAACGATTGAAGGCGCTTCGCATGTTTCATGGATTTCCTCAAAAGCCCAAGAAGATTATAAGAATTAGAATTTCGCCAACACGCTTGCCCTCTCGGACAATTCGCGTTCCAGCTCGCGCGCGAACTCGCGTCGTTTCCATTCGCTCATAAAACGGCCCACTTCCACGCGCGTGCCGGCGCTTTCCAGCCCCACCAGCGTGCGGCGGGCGCCGGGAAACTCGATGCGCGCGCGGCGCAGATCCAGCTTGATACGGCTTGCCTTGCCAGCCTGCGTCACTTCGACGGTCAGGCTGTCGTCTTCCAATACGAGGTACTCGCGATCAGTTACGTGGCGGGCGTACACCAGAAAGGCGATGCCGACCGCCAAAAGCTCAATGACAGAAAAAACCAGGATGGTCCAGGCGCCATGGATGGTGAATGCCAACGCGACCGTCAGCGATACGGCACAGAGTATTGCAAAGACCCACGCCAGCTGGCGCGGCGCAATCGAACAATTGCGCTTCAATATCCATTCCCGCGTCTCCATAGCACCTCGCCAGCATGATTGTCGGTCGAGTGTGACTCTTGTCTCTTTGCGTCGAGCCGCGGGGGATGGCGTCCTTGCACCGGCGCCGATGGGGATGATGTCCTCCTCCGACGCGCCTGGCGCAGGCGCCGTCCGCAATGCGGCTCTTTATTTATTCTTAACCATTTGAGTATAAGGGCTAACGTCGCCGCTGATCAAGCGCGCGCCGTCGGCCCTACACCACCATCGCCGCCATCCCGTTTCCAAGATCGGCGCGCCGCCCGCTCACCGGCCCTGGGCCTGGCGTTTCGGACTTGCGCCCGGTTCAGCAGGGCGTAACGATACAGCAACTATTGCGCTGTCCAGATGGGCCGGGGCGACTAACCGTTATATGCGCGGGCCACTATTTCCTGGGCAGATCGAACCGGATGATGCTTTCGCCGGCCGCCGTGGTTTTGGGCACCGGCCGGAATGCATGGCCGTACACCACCTCGAAGGTCAGCGGTATCTTGCCGTCGCGGTTGCGCATGGCTTCCAGCGCGGCCAGCAAACGTTGATGCTGGGCCCGGCCGAGCATGCTGCGGCGCCGCGTTTCCAGCGGATTGCCGCCCCAGGCGCGCACGTCTTCCAGCAAGCGCTGCGGCGTCTCGTAGGTCACGGTGATGGTCTCCATGTCCATGACCGGCGTGGAAAAGCCGGCGTTGACCAGCATGTCGCCGAAGTCGTGCATGTCCACGAAGGGCAAGGTGTGCGGCGCAAGATCGATGCTCTCGAAGGCCGAGCGCACTTCACGCAGGGTATCGGGACCGAAGCAGGAGAACATCAGCAAGCCCTCCACCCGCAACACGCGCCGCCATTCGGCGAACACGCGGTCGGGCTGGGGATGCCAGTGCACGGCGAGATTGGACCAGACGAGATCGAGCGAATTGGGCCCCAGCGGCAGTTGGGCAAAGTCGGCACAGGCCAGTTCGGGACCGCCGGCGCCGTCGGTGCCCAGCCATTTGTTGATGGAACCGAACAGACGGTTGACCGCCGATTGCGCGCCGCGCTGATGTTCGGCCGCCACGGCCAGCATGCCGTAGGCGCCGTCCAGGCCGATCACCTGGGCATCGGGATAGCGCTTTTGCAGCACCGGAAGGTCGGCGCCCTCGCCGCAGCCGGCGTCCAGCACCTCCTTGGGCGCGATCTTCACCAGCGCCAGCCGCTCTTGCATGCGCGACGACACTTCGCGGCGCAGGAAGTCGGATTCGGCCACCCGCTGCGGCTGCCCGAACGTGCGGCGGACCAGGGGCAGATCGATAGGCGCGCTGAGCTTGGCGCTGGCGGAAGGCTGACTGACGGACATCGAAAGCGAGGGAACAGGTGAGATAATGCGCGTAGTTTAGTCGAAATCCATTTTTCCCGGGCGCACCACCCATGGATGTCAAACCGCAAAAAAACGCGGCCGCGCAAGCCGCGGCCAAGTCCGCCGCCGGCGCCGGTTACCGGCGCGTGGCCGCTGCCGCGCCCCGCAAGCCGCCTCAGGAAAGCTGGGTGCGTCGCATGCTGGCGCGCGTGCCCCAACTGCTGCCCTCGTCCTGCGCGCTGTGCGGGGAAGCCGGTCGCGACACCCTGTGCTCGCCCTGCCACAAGCGTTTCTTCACGCGCCAGCACCGCCGCTGCATCCAGTGCGCGATGCCCATGCCGGTGAGCGGCAAGGACCTGCGCTGCGGCGCTTGCCTGAAAGACAAGCCGGCCTTCGACGCCACCATCGTCGCCACCGATTACTTCGCACCCTCGGACCAATTGGCGCTGGCGCTGAAATTTGGCGGCGATCTGCGCGTGGCGCCGCTGCTGGCCGCGCTGATCCGCGATGCCGCCCTGCGCAGCCCGGTGCCCGGCAGCGATGTCCAGCTGGCCCTGCCGACCATGCTGGCGCCGGTGCCGCTGGGCCGCGAACGGCTGCAGGAACGTGGCTTCAACCAGGCGCTGGAAATCGCCCGACCGCTGTCGGCGCTGCTGGATATCAAGCTGTATCCGCAACTGCTGGAGCGCAAGAAGGAAACCCAGGCGCAATCCGCGCTGCCGGTGGCGGCGCGCGCCCGCAACGTGCGCCAGGCCTTCCTCGTCCCCTATGGCGCCATGGATCACGTGCGCGGCCGGCATGTGGGCATCGTGGACGACGTCATGACCACTGGCGCCACGCTTAACGAAGTGGCGATCGTGCTCAAGCGGCACGGCGCCAAGCGCGTGACCAACCTGGTCTTCGCGCGCACCCTGCCGGTCTGACCCGGCAACGCATTTTCAGCAGGAGATTTTTTTGTTCCACGTCGTTCTGGTCGAGCCTGAGATTCCCCCCAACACCGGCAACATCATCCGCCTGTGCGCCAACACCGGCACGCAATTGCACCTGGTGGAGCCGCTCGGCTTTCCGCTCGACGACGCCAAGATGCGCCGCGCCGGGCTCGACTATCATGATTACGCCACCATGCAGGTGCATCCCGGCTGGGACGCCTTCCTGGCGCGTCGCCGCGAGGATCCGCAATTCGATCCGCAACGCATGTTCGCGATGACCACCCACGGCTCGACACCCTTCGCCGGTCTCGCCTTCCGTCCCGGCGATACCTTCGTGTTCGGCTCCGAAACGCGCGGGCTGACGCCGGCGCTGCGCGAGTCCTTCCCGTCGCAGCAACGCATCCGACTGCCGATGCGGCCGGACAACCGCAGCCTGAACCTGTCCAACACGGTGGCCGTGGTGGTCTACGAGGCATGGCGGCAAAACGGCTACGACGGCGGCAGTTAAGTACAGGTACGCGGCAATCCGGTTTGTCGCTCCGGCGAAAGCAGAGCCCGGCGTTATTACGCGGACCGGCAAACGCCGGCGAACGTCACCGGGCCCCTGCTTTCGCGAGGACGGCGCGCCAAGGATTCGAACTGCACGACACGAATGAAAAACGGCTCCCAAGGGAGCCGTTTTTCATCCGATGCGACGCACACTCAGCCAAGCAGCAAGGCATCATCCGATAGCTTCTCGCCGCGCGTCTGCTCGAACATCTTCAGCAGATCGGGCACGTCCAGTCCGGCGCGTTCCTGGCCGGAGACATCCAGCACCACGCGGCCCTGGTGCAGCATCACGGTGCGGTCGCCGTAGTCCAGCGCCTGGCGCATGCTATGCGTCACCATCATGGTGGTCAGCTTGCTTTCGGCCACGATCTTGGCGGTCAGCTCCAGCACGAAAGCGGCGGTCTTGGGATCGAGCGCGGTGGTGTGCTCGTCCAGCAACAGGATGCGCGACGGTTGCAGCGACGCCATCAGCAGGCTCACCGCCTGGCGCTGGCCGCCGGACAACAGGCCGATGCGGTCGGTCAGGCGGTTTTCCAGGCCCAGGTTGAGGATGGCCAGCTTCTCGCGGAACAGTTCGCGCATCTTGCCGCGGATGGCAAAGCTGAAGCCGCGGCGGCGGCCGCGCGCCATCGCCAGCGCCATGTTCTCTTCGATGGTCAGCGCCTCGCAGGTGCCGGCCATCGGATCCTGGAACACGCGCGCCACCATGCCGGCGCGATCCCACGCCTGCTTGCGGGTGACATCGGTGCCGTCGATCTCGATCTTGCCGGTATCGACCAGCAGGTCACCGGAGATGGCGTTCAGGAAGGTCGACTTGCCGGCGCCGTTGGAACCGATCACGGCCACGAACTGGCCGGTCGGGATTTCCAGCGAGAGGCCGCGCAGCGCCGGGTTCTCGATCGGCGTGCCGGGATTGAAGGTGATCTTGAGATCGCTTGCTTTCAACATCTCAGGCTCCCTTCTTCAACAGTTTCAGCTTGCGCTTGCCCATCGGCAGCACCAGCGCCAACATCACCAGCACCGCGGTCACCAGGTTCAGATCCTGCGCCTGCAGGCCGATGAAGTCGCTGTTGAGCGCCAGCGCGATGAAGAAGCGGTACAGGATGGCGCCCAGGATCACGGCCAGCGTGGTCCACACCAGGCGGCGCGCCGGCAGGATGTTCTCGCCGATGATCACGGCCGCCAGGCCGATCACGATGGTGCCGATGCCCATGGAGATGTCGGAACCGCCCTGGGTCTGCGCGAACAATGCGCCGGCCAGCGCCACCAGGGCGTTGGCCAGGGCCATGCCGGCCAGCGTGGCGCGGCCGGTGGCGATGCCCTGGGCGCGCGCCATGCGGGCGTTGGCGCCGGTGGCGCGCATGGCCAGGCCGATCTCGGAAGAGAAGAACCAATCCAGCAGCAGCTTGGCCGCGACCACCACCACCAGCAGGATCAGCGGACGGCCAACATAGTCGGGGATCCAGTCCGGCTGCAGGATGGTGAAGATGGTCGGCTCGGAGATCAGCGGCACGTTGGGCTTGCCCATCACACGCAGGTTGATCGAGTACAACGCGATCATCATCAGGATCGAGGCCAGCAGATCCATGATCTTCAGGCGCACGTTCAGCCAGGCGGTGGTGAAGCCCGCAAGCGCACCGGCGAAGATGGCGATGAGGGTGGACAGGAAAGGGTTATAGCCCGCCGCGATCATGGTCGCGGCGACCGCGCCGCCCAGCGGGAAGCTGCCATCGACGGTCAGATCGGGGAAAGTGAGAATGCGGAAGGAAATCAGCACTCCGAGCGCCACGAGGCTGAAAATCAGGCCGATCTCCAGTGCGCCCAGCAGGGTATACAGCGACATAAAAGGACTTTCTTAAAAAACACATTCGGCATTGGCGCGGTACGCTAATGCCGAATGTCTTCTGCGTTCCGCCGGAAGCCGCAGGGGTGGCGCGGCGCCCGGCGAGGCACGTCTGCTCGGTTCAGAAACTCAGTTCAGGACCTTGGTCGCCGACTTCAGGAACTCCGGCGACAGGGTCACGCCTTGCTTCTGGGCGGCCGAGGTATTGACGTAAAGCTCAAGATTCTTGCTGGTCGAGGAAGCGATTTCGCCCGGCTTCTCGCCCTTCAGGATGCGCGCCACCACCTTGCCGGTCTGGCGGCCCAGGTCGTAGAAGTTCACGCCCAGCGCAGCCACGGCGCCGCGCTTGACGCTGCCGGTGTCGGAGGCGATCAGCGGGATCTTGGCGTCGTTGCAGACCTTGGCCAGCGATTCGAACACCGACACGACGTTGTTGTCGGTGGTGGTGTACATCACGTCGATCTTGCCGATCAGGCTCTTGGCGGCGGGCGCGACGTCCACCGAACGCGGCGCGGCGGCTTCCACCAGGGTGATGCCCTGTTTCTGCAGCTCGCCCTTGATGTTGTTCAGGGCCGACACCGAATTGGCTTCGCCCGGATTGTAAACGATCCCGACCCGCTTGGCGTTGGGCGCCACGCGCTTGATGATCTCGACCTGCTTGACCGGGTCGAGCATGTGCGACAGGCCGGTCACGTTGGTGCCGGACGGTTTCCAGTCCTTGACCAGTTGCGCCGCCATCGGATCGGCGATGGCCGAATAGACGATCGGAATGGTCTTGGTGGCGGCCACCATGGGCTGTGCCGACGGCGTACCGATCACCACGATGGCGTCCGGATTATCGCCCACGAACTTCTTGGCGATCTGGCCGGCGGTGCCGGCGTTGGCCTGGGCGCTCTGGAAGTCCCACTTCAGGTTCTTGCCCGGCTCGAAACCTTCGGCGATCAGCTCGTCCTTGGTGCCGTCGCGCACGGCATCCAGCGCCGGGTGCTCGACGAAGGAAGTCACCGACACCAGCTTTTCCGCGGCCAGGGCGGAAGCGCAGACTGCGCTCAGGGCCAGCGCGCCGGCAACGGCGCGCAACGATTTGGATAGTGCAAACACGGTATCTCCTCTTTCTAGGCGGTCGGCGCCTCCGCAGACTTGCTGCATGGCCCGTTATTCGTATGTGACGAAACGATCCTGCCGGACTGATCCTGCTCAACTGCTGGCGCCAGATAAGACGATCCCGCTCGCAAGCGGGATCGTCGTCAGGCGCTACTTTAACTTATTGCTTGATGACGGTCTTGGCCGAGCTCACCAGATCCGGCGACAGGGTCACGCCCTGCTTTTGCGCGGCGGCGGTGTTGACGAACAATTCCAGCTTGCTGCTGGTGGCCGAAGCGATGTCGCCCGGCTTTTCGCCCTTCAGGATACGGCCCACGACCTTGCCGGTCTGGCGGCCCAGGTCGTAGTAGTTCACGCCCAGGGCAGCGATGGCGCCGCGCTTGACGCTGTCGGTATCGGAGGCGACCAGCGGGATCTTGGCGTCGTTGCCGACCTTGACCAGCGACTCGTACGCCGAGACCACGTTGTTGTCGGTGTTGGTGTAGATCACATCGACCTTGCCGATCAGGCTCTTGGCAGCGGTACCGACGTCAACCGAACGCGGCGCGGCGGCTTCCACCAGGGTCATGCCGGACTTGGTCAGCAGTTCCTTCAGGGCCTTCACGACCACGGCCGAGTTGGCTTCGCCCGGGTTGTACACCATGCCCACGCGCTTGGCGTTGGGCACCACGCGCTTGATCAGTTCGACCTGCTTGTCCAGTTCCAGCACGTCGGACACGCCGGTGACGTTGGTGCCGGACGCCTTCCAGTCCTTGACCAGTTGGGCGGCGACCGGATCGGTCACGCCGGAATACACCACCGGGATGGACTTGGTGGCGGCCACCAGGGCCTGTGCCGACGGGGTGGCGATGGCGACGATGGCATCAGGCTTGTCGCCGACGAACTTGCGCGCGATCTGGGCGGCGGTGCCGGTGTTGCCTTGGGCGCTCTGGTAGTCCCACTTCAGGTTCTTGCCGGCTTCGAAGCCTTCTTCCTTCAACTCGTCCTTGACGCCGTCGCGGATCGCATCCAGCGCCGGGTGTTCGACGATGGCGGTGACCGACACTGCCTTGTCCGCCGCCATGGCGGGGGCCGCGCAGACGGCGGCCAGGGACAGAGCGGCAACCATCGCGCGCAGCGTCAGCTTGGTGTTGTAGGACATAAAGTCTCCCTTGGAAAAATTATATGGAATACCCGAAAAGACGGTAAGTCTAGCCTAGCGCACCTCAACAATCAATTTGCATAGCGCCATTGCGGCCGCGCCGTCGCCGGAGGCGCACGGACGGCCTCGCATTAGGCCCGGCAAGGCCCTGCAGGCGCGGCGGCAAGCGCTGCGACAGCGGGCGCAAAGACAGCGTCGCATCAGGCGATCCGGAGGCCAGACAAGGCAGATTCCTGTCGATACGCAACGCCTCGGCAGCGGCCCGACTCGCATTGCGCCTCCAGACGGCGTATGTGTCGGCGACGCGGGCCCGTAGTGGCGTAGCGGCGGGTTGCTATAATCTTTCCTCATGTCGTCCCGCCAGCCCGCTCCACGCCGTACCGCCACGCGCCGCCTCGTGCCGCGCGCGCTGCTGTGCCTGTCGCTGGCGCTGGCCATGCTGGCCGCGCCCTGGTGGCAGCAAGCCATGGCGCGCAACGCGCCGGATGTCCCGGCGATGGCGATCTGCAGCGTGGGCAACGCCGGCGGTTCCGGCGGCGCGCCGCTGCATGCGGCGGCCGGACATTGCCAACTGTGCTGTGGCAACCAGGCCGCCACGCCCGCGCCGCCTGCCGGCCTGGCCGCCGGCGCACTGCCCGGCATCAGCTACCCGCTGGCAGCCCTCTCCTATGACGGCCAATCGGCCAGCCCGGCTTCGGGCAGCCCGCAGGCACGCGGCCCGCCGATGGCCTGACCCGGCTCCGCATTTCCTGCTGTACGCAATGAAGACACGGGCTTGCCCGGCGCTTCGACTCATCAGAACACCAAAAGGACTAAACAATATGAAGCAATTCTTCCAACGCGCCGCCGGCATCGCCGCGGCTGCCGCCCTGCTCGCTACCGCTCCGCTGTCGCAGGCGCATGAATACAAGCTGGGCCAGCTGGAAATCGGCCACCCCTACGCGCGCTCCACGGTTCCCGGCCAGCCTGCGGGCGGCGCCTATTTCAGCATCGAAAACAAGGGTTCGGCGCCGGATCGCCTGGTCGCGTTGTCCTCGCCGGTGGCCAAAACGACCGAAATCCACACCATGGCCATGGAAGGCAATCTGATGAAGATGCGCGAAGTCGATGGCGGCCTGGAAGTCAAACCCGGCCAGAAGATCGCCATGCAGCCGGGCAACGGCTATCACATCATGCTGATGGGTCTGTCCAAGCCGCTGAAGGCCGGCGACAAGGTGCCGCTGACGCTGACCTTCGAAAAAGCCGGCAAGGTCGATGTGACGGTCAACGTGGAAGATGCCGCGGCTGCCGGCAAGGATGACATGAAGGGTCACATGCATCACTGAGGCTGGTGGCGGCGCCCGACGCGGGCGCCCGCATGAACACGGCAAAAACCGCAAGGCCGGCAGCGAGCGATGCTCCTGCCGGCCTTGCCGTTTTTGCCGTTTGCGATACCGAGAACTGCGGAGACTTTCCGGGGGAATCAACCCAGCTTGCGCACCTTGGCCAGCAGCTTGGTGGTCGAGCGGTCGTGTTCGAAGGCGATCGCGAGCACCTGACCGCCGTAAGCCACCACGGCGCGGCCTTCGGGAATGGCGTTCATGTCGTAGTCACCGCCCTTGACGTAGATTTCAGGCTGGGACTCTTGCACCACCTCCAGCGCGGTATCTTCATCGAACGGCACCACCAGCGAGACCGATTCCAGCGCCGCCAGCACCGCCATGCGGTCATCGCAGGTGTTGATGGGACGGTCGTCGCCCTTGCCCAGGCGCTTGACCGAGGCGTCGGTATTGGCCGCCACCACCAGCGACGCACCCTGGGCGCGCGCCTGCGCCAGGTAGGTCACGTGACCGCGGTGCAGGATGTCGAACACGCCGTTGGTCAGCACCACCGGCTTGGGCAATTGGGCCACGCGCGCCTTGAGTTGTTCGCGGGTGCAGATTTTGTCTTCGAAGTCGGCCATCTTGATCCGGTCTGTTCCTGTCTGTTGCGGGGACGGATGCCGCCCCAATGAAAAAAGCCGCGACCTGCGCGCGGCTTTCGATTGTACTGCGTCAGAGGCGATCCCGGCCTTGCCCGCGCCCGGCCGGGGCCTCTTTTGCACCGCTCAGGCGAGGGCGGCATCGCCCGGCATCAGGCGCTGCGCCACTTCCTTGCGGTAGCGGTTCAGCTCCTGCACGTTGCCGAAGGTGCGCTCGAACAGCAGCGACATGTTGTGCAGAATGCGATCCACGACCTTCTTTTCCCACTCGCCGTCGAACTTGATCTGGGCATCCAGCCAGTGCTCCAGCCATTCCGGATCCGGCAGGCGGCTCTGGACGGTGTCGTTGGGGAACAGCGCCTGGTTCACGTGCAGGTTGGTCGGATGCAGCGGCTTCTCGGTGCGGCGGGCGGAGGCCATCAGCACGCCGATCTTGGCGAAGGCGGCACGCGCCTTGTCGCCCACTTCGTTCAGGGCCTTCTTCATGTAGCGCAGGTAGGCGCCGCCGTGGCGGGCTTCATCCTGGCTGATGATCTTGTAGATCTGCTTGATCACCGGTTCGGTGTGCCAGTCGGCGGCGCAGCGGTACCAATGGTTCAGGCGGATCTCGCCGCAGAAGTGCATCATCAGGGTTTCCAGCGGCGGCGCGGGATCGAATTCGAAGCGCACGTTGTGCAGTTCTTCTTCGGTCGGGGCCAGCTCGGGGCGGAAACGGCGCAGGTATTCCATCAGCACCAGCGAGTGCTTCTGTTCTTCGAAAAACCATACCGACATGAATGCCGAAAAATCGCTGTCGCCGCGGTTATCGCGCAGGAACATCTCGGTCGCCGGCAGCGCGGACCATTCCGTGATCGCATTCATGCGAATGGTCTGGGCCTGTTCGTCGGTGAGCAGCGAAGCGTCGAACTGATCCTATCCTTATCCATATTCCAGCGGACCTGCTCTAGCGATTTGAACAATTCGGGGTACAGCATCTCAGTGTTTGCCTATATGCGTTAAGTGTTTGATTTTAACAAGATTTTCCCTATCCATACTAAAACCGTCAGGTTTCAGGAATATGACAAACACCATCGGCCAAGGCTCGTTGACCTGGGCTCTGCCATGGCGTGGACTAGGGGGATGTTGGCTTGCGGGGGGCTGGCTTCTTGTTTTGCCGCGATTGTACAACAGCCGTCCGGGCCGAAGCGCTCGTATTTGGTCTGCTTTTCGGCGCTTTCCTGACCGGTGGCTTCTTGGGCGCCGACTTGGCCGCCTTGCCGGTCGGGGCCGCAGCCCGGGAAGCGCTGGCCGGCTTGGCTTTGGGGGCAGCCGGACGTGCCGTCCTGGCCTTGACCGCGACTGTCTTATTTTCGCTACGCTTGGCCGGCGTAGGCTCAGCCTTGGCGGCCTTGGTCGCCTTGGCGGGCTTCAGCAGCGGCTCCTCTTCGGCCTGGATGCCGGCCATGGCATTGCCCACGGCGTGCTTGAATTGCTCCTGCAACACATTCCACCAGGCATTCGGATTGGCCATGGCGGCCTGGAAATCGGGCGCGGCGCCGGGCCCGGACGCGCCGTCGGAAGACGCTGGCGGCGCTTCTTCAGGCGCCTCGTCCTCCACTGGCGGCTCCTCGGCCTGGGCGGCGGCAGCTTCCGGTTCTTCTTCCTCGCTCCTGGGCGCGGCCCCCGGCCACATCGGGAAACCGAACGGGAACGACGGCGGGCTGGCCGCGCCATCCGCGGCCGTATCGGGCTCGGTCGCCTGGCGCGAGGCCATGATGGCGCTCATCGCCTGCAGTGTGGACAGCGTCGCGCTCTGCACTTCCAGGGTCTGGATGGTGGCCTTGAGCATGTTGAGGTTGAGTTCCAGCCAGGAAGCCACGGTCTTCAGGTCGGAGATTTTCTTGTTGATGTCATCGACCGACAGCGAAGGCGTCACCATGGACGGTGCGCCCATGCCGCTCCACATGCGCTTCATGAATTCGATCGTATCGGCCACCGAGCCCGCGCCCGGCATGTTTTCCTGATTCAGCATTCAACACTCCTGTGATGGGGGAACTGCCGGCATGCGCCGCGCACGGCCTTGGCCCTGCGCGGAAAAAACTGTCCTCAGCGCGGCGGACGCTGCATCTTGCACGAGGTCGGCAACACCGTCTGCTCGGCGGGGATGAAGCGCTCGGTGCGGAAACCGTAGCCGCTGCCCTCGTTGTCGAAACGGATGCCGCCGCTGTCGGCGCGCTGCATCTGCATCAGATACAGCGGCTGGATCAGCTGATGGTCGGCGGCGCGCATCGTGGCGTCATGGAAGGCGCTCTGATAATGCGCGCCTTCCAGGGCATATGCAACCGCCTTGGGATCGGTGCTTTTGGCTTTCTCGATGGCCTTGGCCAGCATCTCGATCATGACCTGCATGCGCAGATACATGTAGTCGTCCTTGGGCTGCGGATAGCGCTTGCGGAATTCCTGGTAGAAGGCGTCGCTGGGCGAACCCGGCGTGCCGCCGGCATTGGGATGCCATTCGGCCACCGCGCGCACCACGCCCACGCCGGCGTCGGCGATGGCCGCCGGCGCACCCAGGCTGTTGGCATAGAAGGTGTAGAACCTGGCCTTGAAGCCGGCATCCTTGGCCGCCTTCACCAGCAGCGTGAGGTCGTTGCCCCAGTTGCCGGTGATCACGGCGTCGGCGCCGGCGCTGCGCATCTTGGCGATGTAGGGCGCGAAGTCCTTGATCTTGCCGATCGGGTGCAGCTCGTCGCCGACGATGGCGATATCGGGACGCTTGGCGCCCAACTGCGCGCGCGCGGCCTTGGCCACCTGGCGGCCGAAGCTGTAGTCCTGGCCGATGATATAGACGCGCCTGGTGGCCGGGTCGGCCTTGATGGCTTCGGTCAGCGCCTGCATGCGCATGTCGGCGCTGGCGTCGAAGCGGAAATGCCAGAAGCTGCACTTCTCGTTGGTCAGCGCCGGATCGACGGCCGAATAGTTCAGGAACAGCACACGGCGATCCGGTTCCCGCTGGTTGTGCTTGTTGACCGCATCGACCAGCGCCGCCGCCACCGCGGAGCTGTTGCCCTCGATCAGGAAGGGAATGCGCTCGTCGGTCAACTGGCGCAGTTGCACCAGCGAATCCTCCACGCCCAGCTTGTTGTCGAAGGTGGACAACTGCAAGGGATGCTTGCCGTCCGGGAGCGTCACGCCGCCCTGGGCGTTGATGCGGTCGATGGCGTAAGTGATGTTGCGTACCACCGCCTCGCCAGCGTTGGCAAAGGGGCCGGAGAGGCCGTCAATCATGCCGATGCGGATCGGCGCCAGGGGCGCGGCGGCCGGCGCGGCCGCGTGCAGCGAACATGCCGCGAACGCGGCGAACAGGGAGGCGAGCAGTTTCGGTGGCAAGAATGTCTTCATCGATATCCTGGTAAGGCTGGCGCGCGCCGGCTGCGGCGCCGCGCGAAAGCCGCATTGTACGTTGTTTGAAAATGCCTCCCGCCGGCGCCGTCCCGGGGCGACGCCGCCGGCGCGATCCGATAAACTGGCGGCATGACAGAAGTTTCCCCCCCGCCCAAGCGCTGGCCGCGCCTGGTGGTGCTGGCCGGACTTTCGCTCGCGCTGCACGCGCTGCTGGTGGACTGGGGCAAGCGCCACCTGATCGCCCCGTCCGCCTCCGACGAGCGCGCCTTTACCGTGGAATTGCGCCCGGTGCCGCCGCCGCAAGAGCCGGTCTCGCTGCCCGTGGCCAAGCCGCCCGCGGCGCCAAAGAAGGCCGCCGCGCCCAGGACAGCCGCCGCACCGGCGCGCAAGGCCGCGCCGCGCGTGCCAGAATCGATAGAACCGCCCGATGAACCGATCCGCGAGACGGTGGAACCCATCGTCACGCAAACCGTGACCGACGCCGCGACCACGCCGGCCTCCGGCGCTGCGACAGGCGACGACAAGGCGGAGGCAACCGGTGGCCAACCAGGCAATGCGCAAGCCGCGACCGAGCCGCAGCAAGCGGCCACCGGCACGCACTACGACGCCAACCCGCCGCCCACCGCCCGCCTCGAATACGACGTGCAGGCTACCTACAACCAGATGCCGGTGCACGGCCACGGCACGCTGGACTGGAAGACCGACGGCAAATCCTATCGCCTGGACGGCAAGGCCGAGGATTTCCTGTTCACCTTCCTCAATTTCTCCAGCAACGGCGCGATCGACGACTTCGGCGTATCGCCCGAGCTGTACACCGAAAAGCGCATGCGCAAATCGGCCACCAACACCCACTTCAATCGCGATCGCAACACCATCAGCTTCTCCTCATCCACCGAGAGCTATCCACGCAACGGCGGCGAGCAGGATCGCGCCAGCCTGATCTGGCAGTTGGCCGCGATCGGCCGTGGCGACGCCGGCAAATACAAGCCGGGCGCGGTGATCGACCTGTTCGTGGCCGGCGTGCGCGACGGCGAGGTCTGGCGCATCCAGGTGCTGGGCGAAGAAAACGTCAAGCTGCCCATCGGCGAACTGCAGACCTGGCACGTGGTGCGCATGCCCAAGCCCGGCTCCTACGACCAGCGCATCGACATCTGGCTGGCGCCGCAGCATGAGTGGTATCCGGTGCGCCTGCGCTATACCGATCCGCGCCAGGACGGTGATTTTCTGGACATGTCGCTGTCCGAACTGAAGCGATGAACGCTGCCGCAGGCGGCCAGCCCTGTCAAAATCGGAAACAATTGCGCACAATTACGCGCCACGGCCGGCAGAACCCCGGCCGCTCAGGCGGGTCGTAACGGAATCCGGCACAATGCGACCGCGGCTTGAAAGTGGCCGTTGCGCCCCGACCTGTTTCTGCACCACCCAATTATCCACAGAGATCCACACGAAGAGCTCGCCATGACTTCATTCCCCACCGCCCCCTTCTCCAGCCGTCTGGCTGCCGCCACGCTGGCCGGCCTGATGGCTACCGTACCGGCCTTCGCCGCCGATTCACCGCATCCGGTCGAAAAGCGCGCCTTCAACCTGCCGCCCTCGGCCGAGCTGAACTATTCCATCCAGGCCAAGCAAAGCGGGCTGGACGTCAAGGGCCAGGGCCTGGTGAAGTGGACCAATGGCAAGACCTCGTACAGCGTGAACACCGAAACCCGCGCGATGCTGCTGGGCAAGATCCTGGAAACCAGCAGCGAAGGCGCGGTGGACTCCTACGGCCTGGCGCCGGACCGCTTCGTCGAGAAGCGCTTGCGCCGCGATCCGTCCACCACCACCTTCAACCGCGAACAGAACAAGATCACCTTCACCCAGTCCAGCGACACTTTCCCGCTACAGGGCGGCGAGCAGGATCGCACCGGCATCACCTGGCAGCTGATCGCCATCGCCCGCGCCAACGCGGCCAAGATGACGCCGGGGTCGGAATGGAAGTTCTTCGTGGCCGGCCCGCGCGACGCCGAGCAATGGAGCTTCAAGGTGGTCGGCCGCGAAAAGATCAAGACGCCGCAGGGCGACACCGACGCCGTCCACATCTTCCGCGCGCCACCGCCCGACGATCAGGGCCAGAAGCTGGATATCTGGCTGGCGCCCAAGCTGGACTGGTATCCGGTGCGCCTGAAGTTCACCGATCCGGATGGCGACTATATCGAGCAGGTACTGGATTCGGTCAAGAAAACCAACTAAGCTTCAGCCCATCCCGACGCGGGGCCTGAGCCGGCGGCGACGTCGGCCAGGCCCCGCGCCGTTATGCCCCGATATCTCCTTCGCAGCCCCATTTCCTCTTTGCAGGCAAGCCACATGTCCGACACCTCCATCAGCAGCGCGATCGCGCCCACCGTCAAGACCCAGAGCGCGCTGGTGCTGTTTTCCGGCGGCCAGGACTCCACCACCTGCCTGGCCTGGGCGCTATCGCGCTACCAGCGCGTGGAAACCATCGGTTTCGATTACGGCCAGCGCCACGCCATCGAACTGACGGTGCGCCCGGCCCTGCTGGAAAAGATGAAGGATTTTTCGCCCGACTGGCAGGCGCGCCTGGGCGAAGACCACATGATCGACCTGTCCCTGATCGGCGCCATTTCCGACACCGCCCTCACGCGCGACGTCGAAATCGCGATGAACGACAACGGCCTGCCCAATACCTTCGTGCCCGGCCGCAACCTGCTGTTCATGACGGTGGCGGCCACCCTGGCCTATCGCCGCGGCCTGAACGTGCTGGTGGGCGGCATGTGCGAAACCGATTTCTCCGGCTATCCGGATTGCCGCGACGACACCATGAAGGCGCTGCAGGTCGCGCTCAACCTGGGCATGGCCACGCAACTGAAGGTGGAAACGCCGCTGATGTGGATCGACAAGGCCGATACCTGGGAACTGGCCGAATCGCTGGGCGGCGCGCCGCTGGTGGACCTGATCCGCACCGACACCCATACCTGTTACCTGGGCGAGCGCGGCGCGCTGCATGACTGGGGCCACGGCTGCGGCACCTGCCCGGCCTGCGCATTGCGCGCGCGCGGCTACCAGCAATACGCCGCACGCAAGAAAGCCGCCTGATTCGCCGCGCTATCCGGCACAATGGCGCCATGCCAAAAGCCCATCCATCCAAGCTGTTCGCCTGGAGCGCCGCCGCGCTGCTGGTGCTGATCGCCGCCGCCGAGATCGGCCGCCGCGCCACCGACCTGCCCAGCCTGCCGGTCCTGCTCGACCTGCAATTCGACCTGACCCCGCGTAGCCAGAGCTACAAGGTGTTCGACGCCAATCCGATCAGGCGCTCGGCCCATCCGGCGCCGCTGGCGAATGAGCCCAGGCCGCTGGATATCGCGCTGCCATGGAAGAACGGCAGCACGCTGGGCGTGCTGGATTTCATCAAGACCGCCAAGGCGCACGCCTTCCTCGTGGTGCAGGACGGCCGCGTAGTGTACGAGCGCTACATCGACGGCTACGACGCCGATTCGCGCTTCACCTCGTTCTCGGTGGCCAAGTCCTTCGTCGCCACGCTGACCGGCGCGGCGCTGGCGCAGGGCAAGATCAAGTCGCTGCAGGAACCGATCGGCAACTACCTCAAACCCGGCGAAATCGCCGCAGCCTATGCCGGCATCACCATCGGCCAATTGCTGGACATGCGCGCCGGCATCGACGTCGATGAGCGCTACGGCGGTTCGCTCACTTCGCCGGTGGTGCGCATGTTCGTCACCACCGATCTCGACAAATTCATCGCCCGCCGCCACGGCCTGCGCTTCGCACCCGGTTCGCGCTTCGAATACCGCAGCGTCGATACGCTGGTGCTGTCGCGCGTGCTAGCGCGCGCGACCGGCATGCGCCTGTCGGACTACGCACAGCAGACGCTGTGGGAACCGCTGGGCATGGAACAGGATGCCAGCTGGAGCACCGACAGCGGCAGGCACGGCATCGAGAAAGCCTTCTGCTGCATCAACACCACCGCGCGCGACTTCGCCAAGTTGGGCCTGCTCTACCTGAACCAGGGCCGCGTCGGCGACACGCAAATCGTCAGCCCGGCCTGGGCCGACGAGCCGCGCCTGCCGGTCAATCAGGGCGATATCCTCGACTACCGCGACGGCTGGTGGATTCCGCCAGGCAATGCGGCCGATCGCGACTTCTCGGCCATCGGCGTGTTCGGCCAGTACATCTACGTCAACCCGGCCACGCGCACCGTGATCGTCAAGCTGAGCGACTATGGCGTGGAGCAGGACGAAGTGCTGACGCTGCTGGCCATGCGCAGGATCAGCCATCACGTCGCCGGCAAGGACTGAACGCCGCGCGCGACCGCGCAAGAAAAAAGCCGCCTGTTGCAAGACAGGCGGCTTTTTTCTTGGGCAAGCGGATCAGAACAATTCGTTCTTCATCTGCGTCTTGGCCTTTTCCTCTTCCGGCGACAGCGGCGGGCGGTCACCCATGCCGAGGTCGCGCACCATGGCGCTGGGCGGGTACTCGGCGTAGTAGTACTCGCCGCCCGACTCGATCACGCCGTCCGGCACCTTGCGATCCACGTTGGGCACATCCTTCAATGCCTTGGACATGTAGCTGATCCACACCGGCAGGGCTAGGCCGCCGCCAGTTTCGCGGTCACCCAGGCTCTTGGGCTGGTCGTAGCCGATCCAGGCGATCGCCGTCAGGCCGGGCTGGTAGCCGGCGAACCAGGCGTCCAGCGAATCGTTGGTGGTGCCGGTCTTGCCGGCCAGGTCGGTGCGCTTGAGCGACAGCGCCTTGACCGCGGTGCCGTGGCGCACGACGTCGCGCAGCATGCTATCCATGATGAAGGCATTGCGCGCATCGATGACGCGGTTGGACTCGTCCTCGGCGGTGGCCGGCTTGGCCTGCGACAGGACGTCGCCGTTGTTGTCGGTGATCTTGGTGATCAGGTAGGGATTGATCTTGTAGCCGCCGTTGGCGAACACCGAATACGCGCCCACCATCTGCAGCGGCGTCACGTTGCCCGCGCCGAGCGCCAGCGTCAGGTAAGGCGGGTTCTTGTCGGCGTCGAAGCCGAAACGGGTGATGTACTCCTGCGCATACTTCACGCCCACCCGCTCCAGGATGCGGATCGAAACCAGGTTGATCGACTTCTGCAGCGCGCGGCGCATCGAGATCGGACCTTCGAACTTGCCGCCGTAGTTCTTCGGCTGCCACACCTGGCCGCTGGTCTGCGTAAAGGTCAGCGGCGCATCGTTGATGATAGTGGCCGGCGACAATCCCTTTTCCAGCGACGACGAATAGATGAAAGGCTTGAACGAGGAGCCCGGCTGGCGCCAGGCCTGCGTCACGTGGTTGAACTTGTTGCGGTTGAAGTCGAAGCCGCCCACCAGCGAACGGATCGCGCCATCCTGCGAATTGACCGAGACGAAGGCCGATTCCACTTCCGGCATCTGGGTGATGATCCAGTTCTTGCCGTCCTGGAACACCCGGATGATGGCGCCACGGCGGATCTTCTTCTGCGGCGGCGCCTTGTCGGACAGCAGGTTGGCGCCGAAGCCCAGGCCGGTGCCGGAGATGCTGATCTCCTCGCCGGTGGAGAGCATGGCGGTGATTTCCTTGGGCTTGGCGTCCAGCACCACCGCCGAGACCATGTCGTCGCTGTCGGGGTGATCGGCCAGCTCCACTTCGACGGCGTCCTCGACGGCTTCCTTGGTGGCGTTTTCCGGCAGGTCCATATAGCCTTCCGGACCGCGATAGCCATGGCGGCGCTCATAGTCGATGATGCCGCGGCGCAGGGCGATGTAGGCGGCGTCCTGGTCGGTCTTGGTGATGGTGGTGAAGACGTTCAGGCCGCGCGTATAGGTCTCGTCCTTGTACTGCGAATAAACCAGTTGGCGCGCCATTTCGGCCACGTATTCGGCGTGCATGCCGAAGGCCGAGCTGTCGCCCTTGACGCGCAATTCCTCATCCTTGGCCACCAGGTACTGCGGTTCGCTGATGTAGCCCAGCTGGCGCATGCGCAGCAGGATGTACTGCTGGCGCGCATGAGCACGCTTGGGATTGACCACCGGGTTGTACGCCGACGGCGCCTTGGGCAGCCCGGCCAGCATCGCCGCTTCGGCGATGGTGATGTCCTTGAGCTGCTTGCCGAAATAGATCTGGGCGGCCGAGGCAAAGCCGTAGGCGCGCTGGCCCAGATAGATCTGGTTCATGTAGACCTCAAGGATCTGATCCTTGGTCAGGTTGTTCTCGATCTTCCAGGCCAGCGGGATTTCATAGAAGAACTTGCGCGTGGCCTTCTGCAGGAAGGTCGGCTCGTTGCTGGTCAGGAAGAAGTTGCGCGCCACCTGCTGGGTGATGGTGGACGCGCCGCCGCCGCCGCCCGACAGGTTGGAGAAAGTGGCGCGCGCGATGCCCTGATAGTCCACGCCGCCGTGTTCATAGAAGCGGTCGTCCTCGATGGCGAGCACGGCCTTCTTCATGATGTCGGGGATGTCCTTGAAGTGCACCAGGTTGCGGCGCTCCTCGCCGAATTCGCCGATCAGCACGCCGTCGGCCGAGAAGATGCGCAGCGGGATCTTGGGCCGGTAATCGGTCAGGGTGTCGAGATCGGGCAGCTTGGGATAGGTCAGGGCGACGATGAAGGTCACGCCCAGCGCCACCATCACGGCCAGGCCGAGGATGGTGCCGAAGAAGCCCAGGACGATGCGCAGGGACCAGTGCAAGCGCTTGCGCGGCGCCTTGCCGGTAGCCGCATCCGGCTGGCCGGCCGGTGCCGGGGTAGGTTTATCGCCGCCGTTGGAAGGTGAAGACATTCGAGATAAGCGAGTAAAGCGGGCCGTAGCCGGGTTTGAAGAAACAAGGACGCATTATAGCGGCTCGCCCCTGCGGCCCGAGCAGCCGGGCCAGCCGGCCCGCCGCGGCCGCCCTGCGGCGCCCTCCCCCATCCCGGCAAAAAGCCGCCAGGCAGGCAGATCGGCTTTCATCTGCCACCATTTTGCGCCTAACGGATGGAATCGGCCGGCAACTGCTGCACCGCCTTCCACCGCCCCAAGTGTTGCAAATAGACCAAACAGCATTTGACCGGATTGCGCGGCGCGGTTCCTCCCCGGTCGCGCAATTTGCCGGAAATTCCTCAAGTTTCCTCTATTGCCGGCCCGGCACCGGCTGCCGAACAATCTCCCGTATGTCCCGGCGCTGCCTATGCGCGACGCCGGCCTTCCGGTTCTTCACCGCTTGCGAGGCTTGTCCGCATGACGTTTATCCCTTCCCTACCGCGATGGCCGCATGCGCGCCTGGTTTCCCCGGCGCAGGCTTGCATCGGCCTGGACATCGCAGGGGATCGCGCGCGGCTCGCGCTCATGCGTCGGCGGCGGGTGGAGCGGCTGGCCGAGCAGGTGTTCGGCGCGCCCGTGTGTGAAGCGGGCCAGATCGGCGATTTCGCCTTGCTGGCGCAAGGCTGCCGGGAATGGTTGGGCCGGCTGCGCATCGAAGGCGCCGCCATTGCCATGGCGGTGCCGGCCGCCTGCATCACGACGACGCGCCTGATCCTGCCGGCAAGCTCCGGCGAGGCGCAACGGCTGGCGCAGATCCGCGCCGAACTGGCGGCACATGGCCTGCCGCCGGATGACATCGCGCTGGATTACCGGGTGCTCGGCCCGGCTGCCGGCTCTCCCGACGACGTGGATATCCTGGTGCTGAGCGCACCGGTCATGGTGGTGGAAGACCGGCTGGAGCTGGCGGAATCGCTGGGCCTGCGCGTCCAGGCCATGGCCCCCGAGGATATCTGCCTGGCCGGCTTCCTGCGCGGCGCGCAGCCGACCGCGGATGCGGCGGTGCTGCACCTGGGCGCCGGCGGCAGCTGGCTGTCCTTGCCGCCGGCAGAGCGGCTGCCGCTGCAATGGCAACCGGCCTCGGGTTCGCTTCCGGCCTTGCTGGGCGAACTGGCGCCATGGCTACAACGGTCTTCGCGCCGGCTGCTGCTGACCGGCGATCATCACGAACTGCCGGCGGTCGCTGCAGCGCTATCGAAGTACGCCGACATCGCGGCCGCCGTTGCCGCATTGCCGGCCGCTTTCGCGGACCTCGGCACCCTGCCGGCAGACGCCTCCGACCGCCGCCTGCCCGCGTTCCACTGCGCGCTGGCATTGGCGGCGACAGGTGCGGCATGACGACCGGCTTCGATTTCTCGCGCACGCCGGAGCAGCGCCGCCGCGCGCGCGAGCTGCGCTTCTATCGTCAGGCAGCCGGCGCCGCGCTGCTGGGCGTGATGCTGGCGGCCGGGCCGGCATTGCGCATGCTGGCCCATACCTCCGGCCTGGAGGAGGCGAACCGCTTGCTCGCGGCGCAATTGCAGGCGCTGCAGCCACGACTCGACCAGGCCGCCGCCGCGCGGCAACACATCGCCGGCCTGCGCACCAGGCTGGCGGCGCTGGACGCACAGAGCGAGCGCCGCATGCAGGCCGCGCGCATGCTCGGCGCAACCGCCACGGCAACCGTTCCCGACACCCGGCTGTATCGCATCGCCATCCGGACCGGCGACGCCGAATTGCGCGGCCGCGCCGCCGGGACGCCGCAAGTCCTGGCCTTCTCCGCGGCGCTCGCCGAGGCTGGCCTGGACGGCGTCGCCATCCGGGATCTGCGCGCTAACGATCAGTCCGGCGGCGAGGACGATGAGCGCTACGACTTCAGCTTGTCCATCCCGCTGGCGCGAACGATCAGGCTGGCCGAGGCCGGGGAGGCCACGCGATGAGCGGCACTCGTCGGCTCTCCACGCATCCGGCGCACTGGCCGCTGCCCGCGCGCGCCGGCCTCTGGCTGGCGACGATGCTGCTTTGCCTCGCAAGCGGGCTGCTGCTGTGCGTGGAAGAACTGGTCGCGGCACGGCAGGCAGCGCAGCATCGGCGCGCGGACTTGCAGATGCAATTCCGGTCGGCGCTGAAGCGGGCCGCCGAACTGCCTGCGCTGACCAGGCAACAGGCGGAACTGGACATGCAACTGGCCAAGGCCGAACAGCCACTATGGCCTGACGCCGGGGAGGACGCCGCCCTGCTGCACGCCAAGCTGGCGCGCCGCGCTGAGGAATGCGGCCTGGCGCTGGAATCGTTCAAGCCGCAGGCCGCCGGAGCGGGACACCAGGCCGGCGCGACCATCGGCCTGAGCGGAAGCTATGCGGGACTGCAGCGCTTCGCCGAACTGGTCAGCGCGCCGCCGCTGCCCGTGCTGATCGACGGCATCGATATCGCGGTCGCCGAACGCGGCGGCGAGGAAGCGCTGCTGATGACCGCAACGATCATCACGGCGCGGCGCTGGAAAGACAAGAAGGAACAACCATGACCCCCAGCTACATCGCCGCCGTGCTCGCGGCAATAGCCGGCGCACTCTACGCCGCCGGCATGCGCCTGAACCTGCCCGACGAAATCGCCGCCACCCACACCTGGATCGCAGCCGAGCAAGACCAGGCCGCACGACAGGCGCGGCCCGCCCTCCCTGCCGCACCGGCCCCGAGCGCCGCCGGCGAGGACGTCCTGGCGCTTGTCGCAATGCCGGCGGATCCGTTCCGCTTGCAGGAGCGATCGGCCCTCCGCCGGATGGCGGCGGCCCGCGCCGCGCGTCTTGCCGCGGCTCCGGAGGGCGACGACGAAGAGGGCACGCCCGCAAGCGCGGGCGCCTCCGGTGCGCCGCCGATCCGCTTGCTCGGAACGCTGCAACAGGGCGCCACGGCCTATGCGGTGGTGGAGATCGCCGGCATCGCCCATCGCTTGCGCGCCGGCGACGAGCTCCCCGCTGGCCTGGGACGCATCGTGCACGTCCGGGAAGACGCCATGGACATCGCCAATGGCGCCGCGACCCATGTGCTGACGCTGGACAGCACGGAGACACGGGAAACGCAACATCGCACGCCGCCGTCGCGCCCGGCCAGGACGCCGCGGGCCGGCAAAGGCCGCCTGATCCGGCCGGGGCGCGAGACATGATGCGCCCTTCCCTGTCTCGCCGGCTGGCGGCTTGCATGCTGTGGCTATGTGCGCTGGCGCCGATCCTCGGCGCCACGGCGCAGGAAAACCGGCTGGAAGCGCTCGACATCGTCTACCGGCCGGGCGCCGCCCTCATCGAACTGCGTTTTGCCCGGCCGCCCGCGCCGGAGGACATCCGCGCCTTCACCATCGCCGAGCCGCCGCAACTGATCCTGGATGTGCCGCGCGCCTCGCTGGCCGACGGCGTCGCCCGCAGCGCGCCGGCCTCGGGCATCCTCAGGCGCGTCACGCTGGCCGCCGATGAAGCTCGCCTGCGCCTGCTGCTGACGCTGAAGCAAGGCGCGTCGCACGGCTTGAGCGTGCATGGCAACAGCTTGCTGGTCGAACTGAACGAACGGCCGCCCGCGGATAAGGCCGCGCCCTCCGCCGTCGGCGGCATCGCGTTCCACCGCGGCGACGCCGGCGAAGGCCGCCTGGAAGTGGAACTGGCCTCGGCCGACATCACGGTCAACGTGCGTCAGCTGGGCCAGAAGATCGTCGCCGACATCCCGGGAGCGGACTTGCCGCCGGCGCTGCAACGCCTGGTCGAGGTCGGCGACTTCGCCACGCCGGTGGCGCGCTACTTGGCCTTGCGCTACCAGGGCGGGACGCGGCTGGTGATCGAACCGCGCGGCCTGTGGCGCTACAACGCCTACCAGACCGGCCGGCGCCGAGCAGCACAGGCTCAAGCCGGGAAGCGGCTACAGCGGCGACAAGCTGTCGCTCAATTTCCAGAACATCGACGTGCGCACCGCCCTGCAGGTGCTGGCCGACTTCACCGGCCTGAACATCGTCGCCAGCGATGCGGTCGGCGGCCAGCTCAGCCTGCGCCTGAAGGATGTGCCCTGGGACCAGGCACTGGAGATGATCCTGCAAGCGCGGGGGCTGGACATGCGGCGCAACGGCGAGATCGTCTGGATCGCGCCGCGCGAGGAAATGCTGGCGCGCGAAAAGCAGGAGCTGGAACAGAAAGCCATGATCGCCGACCTGGAGCCGCTGCATGCCGAGACCTTCCAGCTCAACTACCAGCGTGCCGAATCCTCGCGCCGCGCCTTCGGTATCGGCGAGGACGGCGCGGCGCAGACAGAGCGCCGCAACACCTTGCTGTCCAAGCGCGGCAGCGTGATGATCGACCTGCGCACCAACCAGCTCTTCGTGACCGACACCATGGCCGTGCTGGCCAACATCCGCAAGCTGCTGGAGCGCATCGACATCGCCTCGCGTCAGGTGCTGATCGAGGCGCGCATCGTCGAGGCCGACGACAATTTCGCCCGCAACCTGGGCGTGAAACTCGGCCTGTCCGCCAAGACGAATGGCGCCGCCGTCGGCAATTCCTACGCCGGAGTCGGCGAGCTTACCGGCCAGACGCCGCCCGTTCCCGGCACCTTCATCAAGGAGCCGGCGCTGAACCTGCCCGCTGCGCCGTTGGGGGGCGCCGCCCCGGGCAGCTTCGCCTTCACGCTGTTCAACGCCGCCGCCCAGCGCTTCCTGAACGTGGAGCTGTCGGCGCTGGAAACCGATGGCCGCGGCAAGATCGTCTCCAGTCCGCGCCTGATCACCGCCGACCAGCAGGCGGCGCTGATCGAGCAGGGCGAAGAAATCCCCTACCAGCAGGCGGCCGGCAACGGCGCCACGGCGACGGCCTTCAAGAAGGCCAACCTGAAGCTGGAAGTGACGCCGCAGATCACGCCCGACGGCAACGTCATCCTCGACGTGGACGTCAACAAAGACAGCCGCGGCAGCGCCACGCCCGGCGGACTGGCGATCAATACCAAGCACATCCGGACCAAGGTACAGGTGGAAGACGGCGGCACGGTGGTGATCGGCGGCATCTATACCCAGGCCGACAGCGCGCTGGAATCCCGGGTGCCACTGCTGGGCGACATTCCTCTGCTGGGCCTGCTGTTCCGGAACAGCGCCCGAGTGCGGGACAAGACCGAGCTGCTGATTTTCCTCACGCCGCGTATCGTGGCGCCGCCGCGACCCTATTGAAATGCGCCGGCGCCCTCCCGGCGTTGCGGATCCAATTTTTCCCCGACAGGGCGGCAAGGACGGTAAAATCGCTGTTTCGGGCCGAAAGCTGCCGGATGGCAAAACCGCAGCGGCTTTCAGGCCTGCCGCGCCGGAAGCGCCAGCAGCACGCTCCGCGTTTCGCCCCGCAGCGGACAGGCGGCGCCACCGAACATTTGCCTGCAGCGCAGAATTCTTTGATATGACAGGAAGCATCTTTCTTGTCGGCCTGATGGGAGCCGGCAAGACCACCATAGGCCGTGCCCTGGCCAAGAAGCTGAACAAGCGCTTCATCGATTCGGATCATGAAATCGAAGCGCGCACCGGCGCATCGATCCCGGTCATCTTCGAAATCGAGGGCGAGGAAAGCTTCCGCCGCCGCGAAGCCGAAGTCATCCGCGAACTCGCCGCACAGCCCGACATCGTGCTGGCCACCGGCGGTGGCGCGGTACTGCGCGCCGAGAACCGGGAGAACCTGAAAAAGGGCGGCACCGTCATCTACCTGCGCGCCAGCATCAACCAGATCCTCCAGCGCACCGGGCGCGACAAGAACCGCCCCCTGCTGCAAACGGCCGACCCGCGCCGCAAGCTGGAAGAACTTTCGCGCCAGCGCGAACCGCTATACCGTGAAGTCGCCGATTTCGTGGTCGAGACCAATCGCCCCAATGTGCAGTTCCTGGTACAGACCATCATCAGCCACCTGGAACTCTCGCCCAAGCAGACCGGATTGCAGCCATTACCGACGATGGACGATACCGTCGTCATCGAACGCGGCAGCGCGGCCGTGGTCACACGCGAAGACGGCAGCACCGTATTCGCGGCGAGCACATCGACCCTCATCATCAACGGCGCCGCCGGCGCCAGCCAGAACGTACGCAGCATGAACCCAGCCAACCACGCCAACGCCGCCCCTATCACCCTGGAAGTCGATCTGGGCGAACGCAGCTATCCCATCCTGATCGGTCGCGGCCTGCTGGACGACACAGCGCTGCTGCCGCAATACGTCAAGGGCAAGCGTGCCGCCATCGTCACCAACGACAAGGTCGGCCCGCTCTACCTGGAAAAAGTCAGCAGCGCATTGCGCGCGGCCGGCAAGCAAGTCACCGAGATCGTGCTGCCGGACGGCGAGGAAGAGAAGAACTGGGCCAGCCTGATGACGATCTTCGACAAGCTGCTGGCCGACAAATGCGACCGCAAGACCACGCTGATCGCTCTCGGCGGCGGCGTGATCGGCGACCTGACCGGTTTTGCCGCCGCGTCGTATATGCGCGGCGTACCCTTCGTCCAAGTGCCGACCACCCTGCTCTCGCAGGTGGATTCGTCGGTGGGCGGCAAGACCGGCATCAACCATCCGCTGGGCAAGAACATGATCGGCGCCTTCTACCAGCCGCAGGCCGTGATCGCCGATACCGCAACCCTGCACACGCTGCCGCCGCGCGAGCTGGCGGCCGGCATCGCTGAGGTGATCAAGCACGGCGCCATCATCGATGCGCCCTTCTTCGACTGGATCGAAGCCAACATGGCCAGGCTGGTGGCCAAGGACGACGCCGCGCTGGCCTACGCCATCCAGCGCTCCTGCGAGATCAAGGCCGACGTGGTGCGTCAGGACGAACGCGAAGGCGGCTTGCGCGCCATCCTCAATTTCGGCCACACCTTCGGCCACGCCATCGAAAACGGCCTGGGCTACGGTCAATGGCTGCACGGCGAGGCGGTCGGCTGCGGCATGGTGATGGCGGCCGACCTGTCGCATCGCCTGGGCTACATCGACGCCGCCGCGCGCGAACGCATCCGCGCCGTGACCGCCGCCGCCGGCCTGCCGACGACAGCGCCCGATCTCGGCGCCGAGCGCTGGCTGGAACTGATGGAAGTGGACAAGAAAAACGAAGGCGGCCAGATCAAGTTCATCCTGATCAAGCCGCTGGGAACCCCGCTGATTACCAACGCGCCGCAGGAATTGCTGATGCAAACCCTGGCGGCCTGCACCGGAGAGTGACATGAGCCACGAAGCGCCGCCGTATCTCGCCCCCTATGCCGCCAACTCGGCAAACTCGCGGGGCCGGCGCTTCAGTGAAACCCCGCCCGGCTCACGCAGCGAATTCCAGCGCGACCGCGACCGCATCGTCCACTCCACCGCCTTCCGCCGCCTCGAATACAAGACCCAGGTCTTCGTCAATCACGAAGGCGACCTGTTCCGCACCCGCCTCACCCACAGCATCGAAGTCGCACAGATCGCGCGTTCCTGCGCGCGCAACCTGCATCTCAACGAAGATCTGGTGGAAGCCATCTCGCTCGCCCACGACCTCGGCCACACTCCCTTCGGCCACGCCGGCCAGGATGAGCTGAACACCCGCATGCGCGATCACGGCGGCTTCGAGCACAACCTGCAAAGCCTGCGCGTGGTGGACGAGCTGGAGCAGCACTACGGCGCCTTCGACGGCCTCAACCTCACGTTCGAAACGCGCGAAGGCATTCTCAAGCACTGCTCGCTGAACAATGCGCGCCAGCTGGGCGATATCGGCCAGCGCTTCATCGAGAAGAAGCAACCCTCGCTGGAAGCCCAACTGGCCAACCTCGCCGATGAGATCGCCTACAACAATCACGACATCGACGACGGCCTGCGCTCCGGCCTGCTGACCATGGATCTGATGAGCGAGGTTGATTTCTTCGCGCGCCATCTGCGCGAAGTCGAGCAAGCCTATCCCGGCATCGCCGGCCGGCGCATGATCCACGAGACCGTGCGCCGCATGATCAACGCGCTCATCGTCGATCTCATCCATACCTCGCAATCGCGCATCGCCGAGGTCGCACCGCGCGACATCGACGACGTGCGCAACGCGCCGCAGCTAATCGCCTTCTCCGATGCGATGGCGGCGGAAGCGGCGGTGCTGAAGAAATTCCTGCGCGAGAAGCTGTACCGCCACTATCAGGTCAATCGCATGACGGCCAAGGCCCGCCGCATCATCGGCGAGATGTTCGACACCTTCATCAGCCAGAGCAATCTGCTGCCGCCGGATTACCAAGTCACGGGCATTACTGACGAGGCGTTGCATCTCAACAAGCAGGCGCGCAAGGTGGCCGATTACATCGCCGGCATGACCGATCGCTATGCCATCCGTGAACACCGCCGGCTGTTCGTGATGGAATAGGAAACGCGCCGTCTCGCATCGGCGCGAGACGAGGCGCAACGTCTGAACGCAGCGTTTCGATACGCTGCGTTTTCTCTCAGCTCATGCGTTGTGCGATTTCATTGCAGCACTGCAAATTGATTTGCGGCGAGGCAATGCGGTCCACATTTCGTTACATTTTTTTTGAAAAAAATTTCGGGGCGCGGCAGCTCTGCAATGGGCGTCGCTCTTTTTCTGAAAGCCTTTTCCCAAAAGGCTCTCCGCCGGATTGCACGAATGAAACGCGGCCCTTCCCGCCAAGCATTTCCTTGAAACCGGCGAATGTAAATTTCTGTCAATATTAAGAGAGCGCGGCGCCCGCCGTTATGAATGAATGGATCGGCGCTGTCTGTTCTCTTGCCGCTCCAGCGGATCCGCTTCCCCCTTGTTCACGGATCCCCTTTTCCTTCAGGAGACCGTTATGGCCATCAGCAATACCAGCGGCGTTGACACCAAGTCCTTGCTGCCCACCACCACCACCACCACTTCGAGCACCGATTCGTCCAACCTGCCGGCGACCACCTCGGCCAACAGCGACAAGATCGCCGAAGCCCAGAAAGCCAATCTGTTGACTACCGCCGGTTCCAAGGCCCAGCTCAACGTTTCGATTCTGCAGGCTTCGCTGGAAGTTTCGATCAACTCGCAGAACGACCCGCTGTCGCTGGTCTACAAGAGCGCAATCGAGAACATCAACGACGTGCTGCGCCCCGAGCTGGGCGACAACGCCCTCCAGAGCGCGATGTCGCAAGACAACTCGCCGGAAGGCACGGCCGGCCGCATCGTTTCCTTCGTCACCAACCTGTTCGAACTGTACAAGCAGGGCAATGCCGACAAGGACGACAGCAGCAACGCCGACGAATACATGCAAAAGGTCATGAAGGGCGTGGACGAAGGCTTCAAGGAAGCGCGCGGCATCCTGGACAGCCTGAAGGTGCTCAACGGCGACATCGCCGCCAACATCGACAAGACCTATGACATGGTACAGAAGGGTCTGGCCGACTTCCTCAGCAAGATCAAGGGCGACAAGCAGGACGGCGACGGCACCGACACGGACGGCGGCAACTGCGATGGCAACGGCGGCAAGGTCATCGCCAGCGAGACTACCGTGAGCGTGTCGATCTCAGTCAGCCAGACGCGCATCAGCACCAGCGCCTGAGCTTAACCCTGGCGCGTTCGTGCGCAATAAAGAAGAACGGGCTGTTCCTTGTGGGACAGCCCGTTTTGCATTGTGTGTCGCAACTCGACAGAACGTCTTTCTGTTTCTGTCGACGCCCGTCTGATTCGGCGACACCAACTGGCTGGAACAGGCGCGACGAAAAAGCCGCCGGCTGTTTTGGCATCGTACGGCGAATGCGAAGTTTCGCTGCACCAGATGCGCGGGCCAGGCACAACCAACGTTGACGCATCCCGGCCGTCGCCCGGAGGACGGAGGACGGAGGTGGGGATGGCGGCAAGCGATCCGATTGTCTGCGTGGTTCCGACGCAGGCCGGAACCCGGTGGCGCTGGTCACACATCACCCTTCCCAAATCACCGCAGCAGTTCTCCCTGAAAAGACATCGGGCCCCGGCTTTCGCCGGAGCCCGATGCTCACACGTGCAAGAACAGCCTAGGCACTCAGCCCTTCAGCTTGGCGAAGGCCGCCGCCATCGCATTGTTCGCCGGCGCCGACTCGCGCGAGCGCTGGTTCTGGTGCTGCGACAGGCGACGCGCATCGTTGCGGTCGCCGCGCTGTTCATTGCGCGCGCCCGGGGCCGGTGCAGTGTCGTTGAGGCGCATGGTCAGCGCGATACGCTTGCGCTTCTCATCCACTTCCAGCACCTTGACCTTGACCACCTGGCCGGCCTTGACCACGGTATGCGGATCCTTGACGTAGGTGTTGGACAGCGCCGAGATGTGCACCAGGCCGTCCTGATGCACGCCGATATCGACGAAGGCGCCGAAGGCGGCGACGTTGGTCACCACGCCTTCCAGGATCATGTCCGGACGCAGATCCTTGATCTCTTCCACGCCTTCCTTGAAGGTGGCGGTGGTGAATTCCGGACGCGGGTCGCGGCCCGGCTTGTCCAGTTCCTTCAGGATGTCGGTGACGGTCGGCACGCCGAATTTCTCGTCGGCGTACTTGGCCGGCGACAGGCTCTTCAGCAGCGAGGTCTGGCCGACCACGCTCTTCACGTCCTTCTTGATGTCGGCCAGGATCTTTTCGACCAGCGGATAGGATTCCGGGTGCACCGCGGAGGCGTCCAGCGGGTTCTCGCCGTTCATCACGCGCAGGAAGCCGGCGGCCTGTTCGAAGGTCTTGTCACCCAGGCGCGGCACTTCGCGCAGGCCGGCGCGCGAAGTGAACATGCCCTTCATGTCGCGGTAAGACACGATGCTCTGCGCCACGCTGGCGTTCAGGCCCGACACGCGCGCCAGCAGCGGCGCCGAGGCGGTGTTGACGTCCACGCCCACGGCGTTCACGCAATCCTCGACCACGGCATCCAGCGAACGCGCCAGTTGCGACTGGCTGACGTCGTGCTGGTACTGGCCGACGCCGATCGACTTTGGATCGATCTTGACCAGCTCGGCCAGCGGATCCTGCAGACGACGCGCAATCGACACCGCGCCGCGCAGCGAGACGTCCAGCTCCGGCAATTCCTTGGAAGCAAATTCCGAAGCCGAGTACACCGAGGCGCCGGCTTCCGACACCACGATCTTGGTCAGCTTCAGTTCAGGACGCAGCTTGATCAGATCCTGCGCCAGCTTGTCGGTCTCGCGCGAGGCGGTGCCGTTGCCGATCGAGATCAGCGAGACTTTGTGCTTCTCGGCCAGTTGCGACAGCGAATGCAGAGAACCATGCCAGTCGTTGCGCGGCTGGTGCGGGTAAATGGTGTCGGTGGCGACCACCTTGCCGGTGGCGTCCACGATGGCCACCTTGACGCCGGTGCGCAGGCCCGGGTCCAGGCCCATGGTGGCGCGCGGGCCGGCCGGCGCGGCCAGCAGCAGGTCCTTCAGGTTGCGCGCGAAGACGTTGATCGCCTCGGCCTCGGCCTTCTCGCGCAGGCCGGTCATCAGTTCGGTTTCCAGGTGCATGAACACCTTCACACGCCATGCCCAGCGCACCGTGTCGGACAGCCACTTGTCGGCCGGACGGCCCTTGTTGGAGACGCCGAAGCGGCTAGCGATGCGGCCTTCGCAGGGGTTGTGCGGAGCATCCCACTTCGGCTTTTCTTCTTCGGTATCCAGGCGCAGCACCACGTTGAGCATTTCTTCGCGGCGACCACGGAACAGCGCCAGCGCGCGGTGCGAGGGAATGGTGGAGAAGGTTTCGGAGTAATCGAAATAGTCGGCGAACTTCTCGCCGGCTTCCTGCTTGCCGTCCGCGACCTTGGACTCGACCACGCCGTGCTCGGTCAGGTATTCGCGCAGGCTTTGCAGCAGCTCGGCGTCTTCCGAGAAGCGCTCCATCAGGATCTGGCGCGCGCCGTCCAGCGCGGCCTTGGTATCGGCCACACCAGGGTTGTCGCCGTTGTCGGTCGTAAAGGCCGGCTTGAGGTACTTGGCGGCTTCTTCTTCCGGATTCAGGTTCGGATCATTCAGCAGCGCATCGGCCAGTTCGGTCAGGCCGGCTTCGGCGGCGATCTGGGCCTTGGTGCGGCGCTTGGGCTTGTAGGGCAGGTAGAGGTCTTCCAGGCGGGTCTTGTCTTCCGCGTGGGTGATGGCGTCCAGCAGCGCGGGCGTCATCTTGCCCTGCTCTTCGATGGAGGCGATGATCGCGGCGCGGCGGTCTTCCAGCTCGCGCAGATAACGCAGGCGTTCTTCCAGGAGGCGCAGTTGCGTGTCGTCCAGGCCGCCGGTGGCTTCCTTGCGGTAGCGGGCGATGAAGGGGACGGTCGCACCTTCGTCCAGCAAGGCGATGGCGGCAGCGACCTGAACCGGCTTGGCGACGAGTTCAAGGGCGAGTCGTTGTTCGATAGAAGGCAGCATTGTGAAACCCAGTCAACAGTAAAGAAAAACAAGCGTTGGATGATACGCAATTCGACCGCGTGCGCCAATCTTGACAGCGGCGGATTGCTCGTTGCACGGCTTGGCGTGCGGGATTGGACGCAGAGCGGCAAACTCGGGATAATCGCCGTTTCAACGTCGAGCTTCTGTTCATTTTTGCAACATGTCCATCCGTCTCATCGTCGGCCTCGGCAATCCCGGCCCCGAGTACGAACAAACCCGCCACAACGCCGGCTTCTGGCTGGTCGATAACCTGGCCGGCCCGGTGCGCCTGGCGCGCGAAGCACGCTTCAACGCGCTGGCGGGCAAGACCGGCATCGCCGGCAACGAAGTCTGGCTGCTGGAGCCGCAGACCTACATGAACCGCTCCGGCCAGTCGGTCGGCGCGCTGGCGCGCTTCTACAAGATCGCCCCGGACGAGGTGCTGGTGGTGCACGACGAGCTCGATTTGCCGCCCGGCGCGGCCAAGATCAAGAAAGGCGGCTCCTCCGGCGGCCACAACGGCCTCAAGGACATCACCGCCGCGCTCGGCACCCAGGACTACTGGCGCCTGCGCCTGGGCATCGGCCATCCGCGCACGCTGGGCCTGCAACAACCGGTGGCGGATTTCGTGCTGCATCGTCCGCGCAAGGAAGAGCAGGCGCTCATCAACGAAGCGCTGGACAAGAGCCTGAACGTGATCCCCCTGCTGTGCCAGGGCAAGTTCGAAGCGGCGATGATGGAACTGCATACGGGGAAATGAAGGCCGGCGATGCATGACGCCTTGCGCGTCATCCTTGGAGGATAGACAAGCTGCAATCAATCGGTTGCAGCCGGCATCAAGAAAGGGGCGCCCGCCATGCGGAGCGCCCCTTTGCTTTATGCGCTTACTTCAGCGAGGACAGTTTCTGTTCCAGGCCCTTGGCATCGACCGCACCCGGGATGCGCGAGCCGTCGGTGAAGATGATGGTCGGCGTGCCGGTGACCTTCAGCTTCTTGCCCAGCGCCAGCACGTCTTCATGCGGCGCGTTGCAGGAGACCGCCGCCGCCGGCGCTTCCTTGCCGTTCACCATCCAGTCGCTCCAGGCCTTGCTCGGATTGGGCGCGCACCAGATGTTGCGCGACTTCACGATGGAATCCGGCGACAGGATGTTGTACTGGAAGGTATAGACGGTGGTGTTATCCACTTCCTGCAAGGTCTTGTGCAAGCGCTTGCAGTAGATGCAGTTGGGATCCTCGAAGATCGCCATCACGCGCTTGCCGTTGCCCTTGACGGTCTTGATCGCCTTGTCCAGCGGCAGGCCCGAGAACGGCACCTGGTTGAGGGAGTCGATCTTTTCCTTGGTGAAGTCGCGATAGGTCTGCGAATCGACCACGCGGCCGATGAAGAGATACTGGGCCTTGGCATCGGTATAGATCACGTCGCCGTCGATCTGGATTTCGTACAGCCCGGCGTACGGCGTCTTGGTGACGGAATCGACCTTGGCATCCTTGCCCAGGCGCGGCTCGATCAGTTTCTTGATGGTTGCCTCGGTGCTGTCGGCCGCTTCGGCTTGCGCGTGGGCGCTCACGCCCGCAACGGTCGATGCCAGCAGCATCGCCGCCATGCTGATGCGGCGCAGATTGCGCGCGCCGGCGGTCAGAAATTTATTCATGCTTGTCCTGATTCAAATCAAACGCCTTGGCAATCCTCACGGCATCGGCCCGAAAGCCGTGCCGGGACTGCCTTGGCGGTCACCTCGTGGAAATTGTTGGATGGATGGCGACAAGCGCTGACGCGCGGAAAAAACCGCCAAACGCGTTGCCTTACCTCAAATCGGCCGCCCTCACTTGCCCAAGGCATGCGCAATCAGCCGACGCTTTAAGACAGGCAAGCGGTTGACCAGGTTCATTCCGAGATTGCGCGCGATGCGCACCGGCTCGGCCTCGGTGGAGAAGATGCGGTTCAGGCCATCGGTGGCGATCTGCATCAGCAGCACTTCTTCCTTGCGCGCACGCGCATAGCGGCGCAGCACACGGCTATCGCCGCAATCGTATTGCTGCTCGCGCTGCACCAGCGTCTCGATCAACGCCGCCACATCGCCGAAGCCCAGGTTCATGCCATGCCCCGCCATCGGATGCACCACGTGCGCGGCATCGCCGATCAGCGCCACGCGCTGCGCGATCATCGCATGCGGCTTGATCAGGCGCAGCGGGAAAGCCTTGACCACCTCCGGCTGCACCGGCGCCAGCGCGCCCAGTACCGGCGTGGCCCACTGCCCCAGGCGGTTGGCCAGTTCCGACAACGGCAAGCGCAGCAGCTGATCCGCCAGCGCCTGCGGCGCCGACCACACCAGCGACACCCGATTGCCCGGCAGCGGCAGCAGCGCGATCACGCCCTCGGTCGGACTGAACCACTGATACGCCACACCCAGGTGCGGCTTCTCGCAAGTGAAATTGGTGACGATGGCATGTTGGCCATAGGAACGGTAATCCATCCCGATATCGCACTGGCCGCGCACCCACGACTGCGCGCCATCCGCGCCGACCACCAGCGACGCCGAGAGGGTCTCGCCCGACTCCAGCGTCAGCGTAGCCGCATCAAGCGACGCCGCCAACGCGGTCGCCCGGCCCTGCACGACGCGCACATTGGGCGCAAAGCGCAGCGCAGCGTTCAACGCGTTGTCCAGATTGCGGTCCTCCACGATCCAGGCCAGCGCATTGGTGCGCGCCGCATAGGAATCGAAGGACAGCAACCCGGGCTGCGCCTTCTCCGCCATACCATCGCCATGCACGGTCATGTTATCCACAGGCGCGATGCGTTCGGCATCCATCGCCTCCCACACCCGCACCGACGACAGCAGACGATGGGCCGTATGGTTCAGCGCATAAACGCGCACATCCCAGCTCGCCTCGTCCGGCGCGGCCGCCTTCGCCGGTGGCGCCAGCAGCGTCACCTTGAAACCCGCCTGCGCCAACCCCAGCGCCGCGGTCTTGCCGACCGCGCCGTCGCCGACGATGCAAATATCGGAACCGGCCGCAGCCGGCGAAGAGGAGGAATGTTGTGCGTTGGAAGTCATGGAACGCATTATAAACGGGCACCCGGAAACTATTTTTCAGAAAGACCTTGCATGATTTTTTTTCTTTGCTATAATTCTCCATCTTGGCCTGGTAGCTCAGTTGGTAGAGCAGAGGATTGAAAATCCTTGTGTCGGTGGTTCGATTCCGCCCCGGGCCACCAAGAATATAAAAGCCTAGCACCCGCTAGGCTTTTTTCGTTGGATCTACAAAAAGCCGCCCAAATCTACAATTCCTTATCTGCTTAAACAAAGTCAACTTGTTCACTGATCTTGCCCCCGTTTCACGGACACCCCTATAAGCGATTAACTATCGCAATAGGAGGTGGACGATGACCAAGAGCAAGGCAGGCAGAAAGGGGCAGGAGTTCAGCCTGGAGTTCAGGCAGCAGGCACTGTTGCGA
>WNDX01000089.1 GCA_009914615.1 Herbaspirillum frisingense | reverse complement strand
TGAGTGACCACAATTCATCGTCGACAAGTTCTTTAGGCATCGCATCCCGTCAGGAAAAACAAGACAGGAAGTTAACATCAAGTCGGGGAAGTTAACAGCCCCGAAATTTAATTTTGCAACAGCCTCTTAGATAGGTGTCCGTAAATCAGGGGCAAGATCACTGCTGGCCGGCAGCGCCGGCGCGGACGTCTTGGGCGCGCCGGCGTCAGGTGTCTGCCGGGCTTGCACCAGCGAGAAAAATACCTGTTCCACCTGCAGATCGGCGCGCTCGTAGAAGACCGGGCGCAACGTCAGCGAGGCCAGCTTGCATAATTCATCGATCAGTTTCTTGTAGGGTTCGGATACCATCATGGACTCTCCAGGCGCGGTGGCTACGATCGGATTCAGACCGTCTCGGGAGCCTTGCCCTTGGAGGAAGTCGCGACCGCGTCGTCGATCGTGGGCACGCTGTCTTCGATCAGCAGGGTGGCATCGCGCACGGTCGATTCGGCGCCGCTTTGTATCATCAGCTTGCGCAGGTTCTCGGGGCTCGCATCGCGCAGATCATTGAGGGCCGCGAGCAGCTTCTTGGCCTCGTCGGCGACCTTGCCTGCCTTGCGGTCCTGGTAGCCGCTACGCACCAGCACCGCCAGATTCTCCACCGTGCGGCCCAGGATCAGGGCAGTCTTCTGCGCGCCGTTCTTGTTGGCATTGTTGCGCAGCTCCTCGCGCACGTTCAGCTTGGTGACCTGATATACGGTCTCGGCGATCGAGCCGGCCGACGACAGCAAGGCCTGGATATTCTGCATCACGTTCCTGGGGATCGCGCTGGCATTGCGGGTGCTGAAGGCGGCCAGGGCGTTGGCGGCGATCAGCACGCCGATCAGACCGGTCGAAGCCGCGCGCATGGAGGAGGTTTCCTTGAACTCTTGGTTGTTCTGCTTGAGGATTTCGATGACCATCGCATACAGGGCGTTGATGAGCACCGGGCCGTTAACGTTGGCGAACAGCAGCTGGTATCCGCGCATCATGGCGGCCACGAAGCCGGCGCCGTTCTCGTCGAAGGCGGCGCCGCGGCGATTGCCTTCTTGCACGAAGCCGATGCGGTACTCGGGCGACAGCGAGAACAGGTCGTGCTTGGCCGAGCCTTCCAGATCCAGGAAAGCGGCGGCGCGCGCGAAGTGATCCTTCACCTGGGATAAGGCGTCCAGGTTCATTTCCGACATATGAATCTCGTCCCAGGCGGCCTGGTGATAGTCGCTGTTGAGCTCCTCGAACTTGGCGGCCTTGCCGTCGCGCGGTTTGTTGCTATCCACGTGGGCCGACATGCGGTCGTAATCGGCCTGGTCATCCGGCGACAGCGGTGCGCGCATATCGGGGCGTTGCGACAGATCGTGGTACTCATAACAATCCTGGCGCGCCATACCGATCAGATCCGCCAGCTCGTCACTCAGCTGGCGTTCCCGCGCATAGTCCGGCACGGCTCGGGCCTCTTGCATCTGTTCCTGCAATTCGGCCACCGAGGCGCCGTCCTTCTTGCCGGCGGCCGCGTCGAATTGCGGCGCCAGCGTGTTCCAGCGTTGACCGGCCTGCACCCGCAGATCCAGCGACTTGAATTCACGCCACTCGGTGGCGCTCATGTTGACCAGCTTGGCGGCCGCGCCGCCGATGCTCTTGGTGTCTTCCTTGAACAGCGACACCAGCTGGCGGTAGCGCACCTCTTCGGCGGAGCGCCAGCCATCGGCCAGCGCCTTCGGATCGGTGGCGGCCGCGATGTTCAGGTCGATCATGTTCAGCTGTTCGTCCAGCTTGTCCTTCTTGGCCAGCTGTGGCTGCAGGAAAGCCTGGATCAAGGTAGTCAGGCCGACCACCACGATGCCCAGCGGATGGCCGCTCTTGAAGGCCACCCAGGTGGCGACCAGGTTGACGTACATGCGCAAGCCCTGTAACAGGCTCTGACGCTTCAGGCCGTCCTGGTAGACGTTCAGGAACAGGCTGGCCATCAGATAGTTGGTCAGGCCTTCTTCCAGTCCACGCATGGTATGGTTGAAGGAAGCGACCGCCTCGCGGTCCAAGGCTTCATTCTGGGGGTTCGCTGCCGCTGCCGCGAACTTGCTGCGAATTTCCGCCAGCTTGCCTCCTTCATGATTGGACTTGACGAATTTATCCAGTTCCGCCGCGGCGGTGGTCAAGGTCGCGCGATGCTCGTCGTTCATCAGCTTCATGACGGGTGCGAGATCGGGAGAACCACGGAAAGCGCTATCTTGCACCGGGGTGGTATGCAGCAGGGTCTGATAGCCGGCGACGGCCGAGACCACGCCCAGAGCCACGGTGGCGGCGGCGTTGCCGACCGCGAGCTTGGGCCCCACCGGCGTGCGCGAGAAGGTGCTGACCGCGGGCGGGAAGGCGATCGGCGCAATCAGGTTGATCGCCAGCCCCGGCCAGCCGCGGCGGCCATAACGCTTGCCGCCGTGCTCGATGGCCTCCTGCCATACCTGCTTCTTCGCCGGCGTATCGATGCCTTGCAACTGCAGGTAGAGTTCGCGTGCCTCGGTGAAGTCACCGGACTGGAGGGCCGCGTGGCGGGCGCCGAGGAAGTCCCTGTACAGCTCCTCGTCGTAGCTGTCCTGGCGCGCCTTGGCGAGGACCAGCTGGTTAGATGTATGCTGCAGCGTGGCGTGCTGGTCGTCGCGGTGCTGCTGCGGATCGTCCAGCTCCCTCCCGCTCATGTCGGCGACTACGTCATGAGCCGGGTTGAAAGGAGTGCCGTGCTGGCTTTGCAGCGGCGATGGACGTGCCGGGGTATTGCGCGGCAAGACGGAGCTCTGCGATTCGATAACGTCGGCGGCCTTCTGCTTGGCCGCGGATGGAAGCTTGCCCATTTCCATGAGAGAGGTCTGATCGGTTTTGTTGACGGATGCCATGATGTTCTTTTTCCTTGGATTGCAAGGGCGAATGCGCCCGCTGCAAGAGTGATGTGATCGCGCGGACCGGCCTGCGCATCGACGCCGCCGGCCGAAGGATGGCAGGCAGGAAACGAAACGCGGCGGCTACCGCGCGGTGGTGGCAGGCATCACCGCGCCGGACGGGTTGTCGGCCCGGGTGCGGCGATGACGTTGCTATTTCTTGTTGGTGGGTGGACGCGGCGCGCCGGGCGGTTCCATGCGATGTCGGAAAAGATGAGACGGGCTGCAAGCCGGTGGCGCGTCGCGATTCCTGCATTGCATCCGCGCCTGCAGCGACTTGTCCGGCGCCACGCAGAGGTCGCCATTCCTCGCCAATGTCGCTGGCTACCGTCGCCAGGCCAGGTAGCGATGGTCAGGACCGCGGCCTATGCCGCGGCCCTGGCAGCGGCCAGGATGCGTAGAGGAAGGCGCCCGGCGGTTCCCCGCACGGGCGCCTGGCATTACCGTGTCAGGCCTTGGCCCCGCCGGCCGCCTTATCGTCATGCCCACCGGCAGGCGCCGGGCCGTACAGGTCGGTATAGGTCTGATCCAGCCATTGATCGATCGGATCGTAGTCGGCCTGGGCGAAGCTCCTGAAGCGCTTGAGCATGTCGTTGGCCGCTCCGGCGACCGGATCCGAGGGCAGGCGCATCAGCTTGCGCCAATTGCTGTTGCCGGCCGTGGCGCTGACGATTTCATTACCTTTGACGTTATAGCGATTGCGGTTCGGGTTGGGATAGGCCAGGGCCAGGAACGCGTGCATCAGGTTACCGGCCAGCAAGCCCGGGCCGGCGATATTGACGGGTACGGCATGGAAGGCGCCTTCATGATGCACGACCACGTAGTAGCCCTTGGGGCCCACGCCTATCATCGGCGCCCTCTGCGTATCGTAGGTCAGGTCGAACAGATCGTGGGTCTTGATGAAATGGTGGCGTACCGCCGGTAACTCCCGGGTGCGCTCCCGATCGTTATGGTCGGTGACCTGCGTGCGTTCCATGATCGGCTTTCCACGGCCATCGACCTCCATGATCATCACGGGACGATGCAGGGCGGACGACATCACCCGCGCCAGCAGCTCGCCGGGGAAGGGCTTGCCCTCGACGAATACCTTGCCGGCCTCGGGCAGTTCGAACGGCGTGGTGGCGGTGAGTCCGCTGATCGCCTTGATGGCGCGCTGGGCGCCGTTCTTGTAGGCGGCGCGATGCGCATCGTCGGCGATCTTGTACCGGTGGTTCTCATGCGTGGGGTCGTAGTACCCGCCTTTGCGCCGATAGGCCTCGTGCGACACGTTGCGTACCATGTCGTTGAGATATGGCACCGCCGGGTGATCGGTCAGGATCGCGCCCAGGATGCCGATGCGGATCTGCGAGGGGCTCAGCGCCGACGTGAAGGGATGACGCCAGCGCGCCGGCTTGTCCTCGGTCGCTTCCAGTTTGGCCCCGTGGAAATAGTTCAGCGTGCCGTCGGTGAAGTGCATGCTGCGGGTAGCGGCGTCGTACTTATACAACTGGCCGGTATCGGGATGGCAACAGATCGCGCCATCCGGGATGGGGATGACCGCATCCTCGCCGCTCTGTTCGGCCTGTTGCCTGGCTTCCAGGTAACGGCGGTAATGCACTTCGGCCTGGAACGTATCGACGATATCGAGATACACCACCTGGCCCAGGTTGAACTCCTTGTTCGCGGCTGCATCGGCGGCCGCGGTGACGGGCGCCGCCGGGCCCTTTTGCTTGATGTCGCGGCCTTCCAGCGGTGGCGGATCATGATCGATATGGCTGACCAGGCCGACCGTGCCCGGCATCAATATGCTTTCTACCTGCAGATGCTCGGTATAGCGCGGAATGGGAATCGCGGTTTCTTGCCTGATCACCATGTGCTGCGTGCGTTCCGGCGGCGAGGCGCCATGTCCCAGACCTTGCAGGAAGGTGGCCGTCATCTGCGTGGAACTGGTCACCGACATGAATTCGGTCATGGCCACCAGGGCGTTGCGATCGATGAGGACGGCATCGGCGCCATAGCGATCCCGGGCCTGGTCCTGGCGCTCGCGGTCGACATAGAAGGCATCGGTGACCACGCCGCGATGCACGGTATCGCGCAGCGGCTCGGCGTGCAGGGTCATCAGATTGACGATGCCCACCGACATGGGGGTGATGAATTTGTCGCGATCGCCGGTCTGGTTGCCGGGGTGGTTCATTACCGCGGTCTTGAACCATGCGCCCGGCGCCAGCCTGAGATATCTGGGCTGGCCGGTCTGCGGCCAGCGCAGCAGATAGTGGAACAATTGCGACTCCAGGGAATACGCGTGGATCCAGCGGTTGCCTTCATCGATCATGCGCGCGTCGAGCCGCTTGTACAGCGGGTTGCTGTCCTGCGGCTTGCGCGGCGTGCCGGGCGCGGCTTCCAGCGCCTTGTGGATCTGCTTGACGTGGCTTACCTGGGCGTCGGTGAAGGTGCTGTGTTCGCGCAAGACCCGCGCGGTCTTGCCGAAATTGTTGGCGGGCGTGGCGTTATAGGGAACCGGTGCGCTGCGGGGATTGTGCGAAGGCTCGTTGATGTAGCGCAGCTCGTCATCGGCGGCATAGGCGGCGGGGAATTCCCGCATCATCTTTTCGATCTTTTCGCGGATGCGTCCGGGCAGATTGGCGCTGCTGTTGGAGACCGCCATGCTCAAATCCACGGGCGCCGACGGGCGGGTCTCCCCGGTTTCGCTGGCTTCGTCGAGCACCGGGTGCAAGCTGCCTTGCTGGAACGCCTTGGAAGACGCAATCATGTCGTTGAAACGCTTTTCCACGTTTTGCAGGTGGGCGATCTGTTCGGCTTCGCTCATCTCGTGAAAGCGGGCGGCTTCCCTCACTTGCGCCAATTCGCTCTCGACGGTCTTGCTGGTTTCGAGATTGATATGGTTAAGCTCCAGCCGCACGGTTTCGACCACATTGCTCAGCCAGACGGACGCGCCGCGCAGGGCTTCGACATCGTCCAGCTTCTCCCGTCCCGTCTCCAGCATGCGTTCGGTTTCCACCGAGAACAGGTCAAGCACGAAATTGGTCTTGGCCAGCAAGTGATTGCCGGCGTTCTCGCGCGCCAACTGGACTTCGCCGGCGCGCGCATGATCTCCGCTGAAGCGCAGGGCGTTGGAGAGGAGCGCCAGCTCGGGCAACAGGAACTTATCGACGCCGCGCACGGCGAGCCGGGTGACGAAGGCTTCCAGAAGGTTCTTGGCCTGGTCGGTATGCACGTGTTCGCCCTGGCCGGCATCCAGCGACGGCGGCGTGGTGCCATAGACCGCACCCAGCGTACGGAAGATCAGGTCGGCGGCGAAGAAGTCCATCGCCTTGAACGTGGCGCTCTGGAAAAGATGGTTGGCGGGATCGCCCGCGCGGCCGCGCAGGAAATCGATGGCGGTCAGCGCGATGGCGACGCCGAACAGGCTATAGACGTCTTTCTCGTTACCGCGCGGCAGCCCGACGGCTTTCTGAATACCGTAGTTGGCCGTCAGGCGACCCAGTTCGCCCAGGAAGGGCAGCAAGGCTTCGTTGAAGATCTGCCCCGTCAGCCGTTCGCGGCTCTTGTGCGTGTCCTTGACGAAATTGTTGTAGCCGAAGCGATAGGCGGTGCTGATCACGTCTTGCGCCAGCACCGTCAAGGCGATCGCGCCGGCCAGCGTCTTGGTGTCCACCGTGCCGGAGCCGGACCCGGTAAAGGGTTGGGCGCCCTCGAACAGGGTCTGGGTATGCGGATCCCGGAAATGCTTGATGAACGCGTTCATCGCCAGCACCGTGCTGGTGGTGACGATTGCGCGCATGGTGGTGCGCAACGCGCTGTTGACCGTGGTTCCCTTGACGCCCACGTTCATGTCGTTGAGCAGGACGTCGACCGCGGCATGCGAGGCCGCGGTGATGATGCCCTTGATGGAATGGCGGTCTTTCAGAAACGGGCCGGCCGGGATGCTATCGCCGGTGGAAACGATGATCATCGGATTGGCATAGCCGTCCGGTGAGCCGTAGGGGCCGGTATTGACGCCGTTCCAGCCATATACCGAGACGTCGGCGCCGGGCAGGGGCGAGAGCGCGGTCGCCGGGTCGCCATGCTGATCCAGCAAGGTCATCTTCAGGCCGCTCGGCGTATATTCGAACAGGTGACGGTAATTGTCTTCGGTACGCACGATCAGCTTGAGATTGCCGGGATCCCGTTTGAATAACTCGTTGACCGCGTGGCGCAGCGTAGCCATCTTGACCCCCGGATCCTTGCCGGCGACCCCCATGACCTCCACGCCTTGCGCATCGAAGCCGTCGATCTCGGCCAGCATGCCGCCGCCCACGTTCAGGCTCGCCGGGTATTCGCCATAGGCGCGCTGTTGCAAGGGCCGCGGATCCTCGTGCTGGCGCTGATCGGTGATGAAGATGATGTTGCGGTTTTCCGGGCCGTTGATGTCGCTGTAGCCGAGCACGAAGTCGCTATGGGTTTTCCTGTCGGCGCGCTCGGTAACCTCCGGCCGCGCGCCAAAGCCCTTGGCCATGTAGTTTTCGGCGTTGGACCAGGCCGAACGGCGCGGGAAGGGCGGCGCATTGGGCGGTATCGGCATCACTACCGTGGTGCTTTCATCGACGCTGCGACGTGCGAACAGCATCGATTTCCTGGAGCGTTCCAGCAGGTAGCTGCGGAAATAGGTTTCCATTTCCGTGAAATCCGGCGTGGCTGCCTGCTTGCCTTTTCCCTTGTCTTTGCCGGGATTCTTTTTGGCCTGGTTCTTTCGTTGCTCGGCCGCCGCGAATTCGTCATGACGCGCCGCGAACCCCAGCAAGTCCTCCGGGCTCACCAGGCGGCCGGCGTAGCCCTTGATGAAGTAGCGTTCGGCCTTGCCTTGTGCATCCTCGAACGTATCCTTGATCACCAGCATATGCTCGGCCACCTTGACCGAGCGGAACTGGAAGGGAAAGCTGGCGATGGCGACATGATCGTTCAGCGAAGCCAGTGATACCCCCGCCGAAGCGGACTGCGCATAACGGCCATTGAGCGCGCTGACGATCTCGTTCAAGCGTTCGAACGTGACGCCGACCTGACGCATGTCGCTATGCAGTTGCTCCAGCGCCGACAATGCGCCGTGACGGGCGGGCGCCACGTCTTCGATCACCAGATCCTCCATCATCGCCGTCGTCTTCTTGACTTCGATGGTGGGGTCCATGTGATGCTCCGGTTGCAGATGCGGGTGGTGTTGCGGATTCGCATTTCGTGCGATTCTGCTCCGGACAGGTCGAGCGGGGGGAATTCGGAGGCGGAAACAGGCGTGTGTTTTATCGATGCCATGATGATCGTTGATGAAGGGGAGAAACTGCCGCGCAGCGGAGAATATGCTGCATCGCAGGACGGAGATTTTCCCGTGGGTGTTACGTGAAAATTCCACGTTCCGATGTCATCAAAATTTCATGAAAATGAAATATTCCGGTCACATTCATCCGTCTGTAACGCACACCACAAAAGGCTTTGATGGAAAACGTTTACTGTCGGGAGTAGCGCGGCGATCATGTCCTGTTATCGCAAAATCGAGCAGGTCGTTCGTCCTGACGCCACGATGGACGATGCCGTTTTGGGACTATTTGCTGCGATCGCACATGACGCGATTGCACGCAATGTTGCCAAGGGTGAGGCGCATGGAGAACGCTGCATGGCCAGCGACAACGCGTGAAATCTCAGGGCATGCGAATGCCATGCGGATTGGCCGTCAGCAGGGCTGTGCCAGGCTGGCTGCCCGAGGGCGGCCATGGGGCTGATGCAAGGCTCGCGAACGGACTCACAGCGGCTACACGCTACACGCGCGGCGCTTGAGCGGCCGCCAGCGAGCGCTCCAGCGCAGTGTTATCGCTACGATCGGTGTTGAGGGAATCCTGTGAGATGCAGGCGTTGTATCTGGTCGGCCTGACCGCAGGCGTCGCGGGGCGCAACGCTTGATGGCTGCTGCCGGGCCACGCGGCGGCGCTGCGCAAAGAAGCCGCCCCGGCGACCGGAGCGTCGCCTCCAGGCGCCGCGCAAGCGCAAGAACCGCGCGAGAACGTCGTCGCCAGTGCCAGCGCGGACGTCAATCCGGCGCCGACCGCCAGTTCGACCGCGAGCTGGCACCGTGATCGCCTGTGCTGCGGATCAAGTCGTCGTGTCGGTCGAGCGGAAAGAATACCGCGCCGGATCTCGAGGAGGAGGAGGTGGTGGTGGTGGCGTCAGCAAGGCCATACAGGTTCGGGAAAAGCATCGATGATGCTCATCGGCCCCGATCGGCAGGAAAAAAATGCCGCCAGGCGCCATGCCTGTGGGTGCGGCGTGGCAGCTGGCGGCCATGGTCTTGTGGTCGCGTGATCTTGTTATCGGACTTGCCGGCGTCTGGATGGGCCGGCCATCAGCATGGATGGCCACGCGGATATCCACCGCCCGTAGCGTAGCGGGCCATGCCGATGGCGGCCGGGCAGGTATCAATCGTACGGAATGTCCGGGGCAGGCTGCTCCCGCGTCTGCTCGTCCGGCGCCATGCCGGCCAGCAGGGTAGCCAGCATATTCGGCATCGACACCGGACCCAGGTCTTGCGCCGGCGGCGCCAGCGGATTCCAGGTCGGGTCGCCCAGATGGGATAGTGCGGCAAATACCATTTCTTGCGCCACTGCGCGGCATTGCCGGGCGGTCGCCGCCCGGCGCCGTGCCCGCGCTTCGGCTCCGGCCAGGCTATGACCGGCCGTGACCGGCGCGGGTGGCTGCGCCGCCAGCGTATCGGCATGCAAACGCGCGGCCAGGCCGGCGATGATCGCTTCCAGCGACTGGTTCGCGTACTGCTGCAGGGTGTTGAACGCCGGTCGCAATGCGGGATCGGCCGGCATTGCGCGCAAGGTGGCCAGCAGAACGGCATCGGCGATGACGGTACCGGCTTGCTGTGGGTCGTCGGCGGGGGAAGTGGTGGACATCATGCTTGCTCCAGTTTGGGGATCAGGACCTTCAATACCGCGCGCCAGTCGTTGATGGGGAATTGCGACCAGATGGGCCGCAACAGCGCGGCGTGTTCGCTTTCGGCGAGATAGCGTTCGTGTATGTCGTGTCCCTCGTTGTTCATCACGTCGCGCGTCAGATTGTCGCGCTGCACGCGGCGTTTCTCGGCGGTATTCACCTTGTCCGGTTCCTGTGTTTCCAGCTCGCGCAGTCTTTCATCGACGCGCTGTTCGATCAGCTGCTTGAACGCCGGCACGCCGGCCACGGCGCGCTCGGTGATCTCGCCCTGCTGCAGCTTGAGGTTGTGCAGGAGCGACTGTTTCTGTTCCGCACTGTAGGCGCTATCGGCCAGTTCCTTTACCACGGCATCGGCCGCCAGCTGGCTAATGTAGGTATTGAGCTTGATCTGTATCCGCCCCAGTATCTGTTCGAACACCGATTCATTGAGATCGAGATGGAAGACATTGCTGTACTTTTGCTTGAGGTAGGTCTTGAAGTCTTCGTTGCTCGCCTTCATTTCGCCGCACCGGCGTTCCAGCTCGGCCGCGCGGGCGTCCTTGTCCATGGCGCGCCAGGCGCGCCGGCTGTCGTCGTCGGCGTAGATCTCCTGACGCGCCCGGCGTTGCGCGTAGTCGGCGAAGACCGGCAAGAACGCCGCCGGCTCGGGCGTGCCATCGATCTTGTTGCGCAAGTACCCGAGATCTTCCTTCAACTCGCGCAGCATGCGCAAATCGAAGCCGTTGGCGACCAGTCCGTCGATGATCTTGGTCGCGTTGGCCAGCGAATGCGCGGCGTCGGGGTATCTCTCCTTGCTGAATAGTCTCTCGTTGTCAACGATCTTTTGCATGGCCTTGGCCACATCCTCGTCCTTCAGAGGCTGGGACGGAGACGATGAAGGACGTAGCAGCGCAGCAACGCCGGCGGCATGCAGCGCTTGGCCAAGCAGGTACATCTTGGCCACCCGCCTGTTGTTGGAATCGCGCAATACGATAGGCGTGGCGGCGATTTCCACCGGTTCGGCGCGGCCGCTCTGTCCGCGTGGGGCCTTGGTGCGGTGCTTGCCGGTTTCGGCCGGCTTGGGCGTCCTGTGCTTCGTGCGACGTTGCCAGAACTGTTCTTCCGACATCTGCTCCGGTTCATGCACGCTTTCCGCTGGACGGCGCTGGCGTGGCCGGCGCGGAACTTCTTGCTGCGCGGGGCGATACTTGCTCGGGTCGCCGTCGTCTTCGCCGGGCAACGGCGGCTCTTCCGGCAACGGCTGATTCATGGAAGGCATTCCGGTATTGCCACGCAGTTTGGGGTCGCGATAACGGGGCGACATCGGGTCGTCGCTATAAAAGTGCAAAGGACCGTCCGGAGCCGGCATCGGCGGTACACCGTTGCGCTCGGCGCCTGGCGGCACGAAGACCAGCGGCGGCAGGATTTCCAGCACGTGGAAACGCGGATCGCCGCGCAGTACCGCGAACTTGATCGGATTGGGCGTGCCTGGCGGACTCAAGTCGAAGACCAAGTCGTTTCTGATCCGGTCCTTGATCAGGTAGTAGGTCTTCAGGACACCTGAAAACGGACGATTCAGGTCCACGTGCTGGATGGTGGTCCATTCATAACCGGCACGCACGGTATCGCTCATGGCGTGTGCCAACGTCATCGGCAGCCAGTTCCATTCGAAGGTATGGGTGGATGCCAGGCGCAGGTCAAGAGGGGGTGAAAAGGCCGCCGGCGCGGGGCGCGGCACCTGCGTGCGGCTGCGCGGGCCGTGGTCGGCCGGCGCGGTGGAGCGGCGCGGCAATGGCTGCTCGCTGACCGGAGGCTGACGCGCGGAAGGCATGGTGGAGGCACGCCGGGGCAGGTTGCTTTCGCCCCGGTTGCGCAATTCATCGGCGCCCATCGCGTATGAGCCCGAGGCTTGCGCAGGCGCCGCGTTTTTCGCGGACGAGGACGCCGGGGTTTCAGGGCGCACGGTAGAGGCCCGGCGCGGCACATTGTTGCCGCCCAGCTTGCGCAACTCGCTGGCATTCATCGTATAGCCGCCCGAGCTCTGCTGCGCATCTTGCCTCGAAGACGACGCGACACTGGCGGACGCAATGGTGGACGCGCGCCGCGGCACATTGTTCCCCCCCAGGCCGCGCAACTGCTCGGCGCTCATCGTGTAGCCGCCGGCCGGAGGCGGCCCGACCTCTTGCACGGAAGTCGGGGCGGAGGTCATGGCGGGTGCGGTGGCCGCGCGCGCCAGCACGTCGTTGCCGCCCAGCTTGCGCAAGGTCTCGGCGCCCAGCCGATACTGACCGGGAGGGGGATCCACGTGCGGACGATCGGTCAGCAAGAGCATACCGCGCGGCGGGGAGGGATCGTCCTCGTCGATCACCTCGGGGGGCTGCAGCCTGTCCACGCGCTCGCTCGGCCAGGCACTCCATCGCGCGTCACCTGGTTGCAGGTGGTAACGACTGCTGTGAGGATGCTCGGAGACCTTGTCTTCTTCCAGGGCAACCGGATAGGGAAGCGTATTGATCGGTTTGCCGCGTTCGGCATTCTGCCCGATCGGCGGTGTCTGCGCCGATACGCGGGGCAGGGCGTCATCCGATGTCGCCGGCTTCTGGCTGGCTGACGGCGGCGCCGTGGGGATGGTCTGCGGCTTGACCGGCACGGCGGCCTTGGCCTGGCCCGTGGAAGCGGTCGGGCTGGGCGGGGCACGTACCGGCTCTTCCTGCTCCACATCGCTGTCTTCCTCGTCGGAAGACTGGACCTCGCTATCCGAATCGTCTTCGCTGGAGGCCTCGGCCACGGTGGCTGACTTGGGCGAGGGAGCGGTCTGCGGCTTGACCGGCACGGCGGCCTTGGCCTGGGCCGTGGAAGCGTGTGGACTGGGCAGGGCACGTACCGGCTCTTCCTGCTCGACATCACTGTCTTCCTCGTCGGAAGACTGGACTTCGCTATCCGAATCGTCTTCGCTGGAGGCCTCGGCCACGGTGGCTGGCTTGGGCGAGGGAGCGGTCTGCGGCTTGGCCGGCGCGGCGGCCTTGGCCTGACTCATGGAAGCGGGCGGACTGGGCAGGGCACGTACCGGCTCTTCCTCCTCGACATCACTGTCTTCCTCGTCGGAAGACTGGACCTCGCTATCCGAATCGTCTTCGCTGGAGGCCTCGGCCACGGTGGCTGGCTTGGGCGAGGGAGCGGTCTGCGGCTTGACCGGCGCGGCGGCCTTGGCCTGACTCATGGAAGCGGGCGGACTGGGCAGGGCACGTATCGGCTCTTCCTGCTCGACATCACTGTCTTCCTCGTCGGAAGACCGGACCTCGCTATCCGAATCGTCTTCGCTGGACGCCTCGGCCACGGTGGCTGGCTTGGGCGAGGGAGCGGTCTGCGGCTTGACCGGCACGGCGGCCTTGGCCTGGGCCGTGGAAGCGGTCGGACTGGGCGGGGCACGTACCGGCTCTTCCTGCTCGACATCACTGTCTTCCTCGTCGGAAGACCGGACCTCGCTATCCGAATCGTCTTCGCTGGAGACCCCGCTCGCATCCGCGGGAGAGTCGTGCCCATCGCCGAGATTGTCAGTTGTCTTCTGCGCGGTCGTTGTCTCGCTTGACGACGTGGCTGGCTTTCGCGCTTCTTGCTCGGCTTGTTCCGCCCGCGCCGCTTCCTCTACCGCCTGGCGCGCGAAGCGATGCAGCGAAGATGCCGGTTGGCCATCCTCGGCCTCCATCATGTCCATCCAGGTCTGCGAGGGAGGAATCTCTTCCGCTTGCGTGAAATCGTAGTGGCTTTGTACGGGTTTGAAATAAACCGAACGCAATTCCCCGCTCTTGTTGGTCCGGGACAGGTGCAGGCGTTTGATTTCTTTATGGATATAGTGCTGAATCTCGTTCAGCTTCGTGCTCACCTCCTCCATCAGGTAGCGCAACTGCTGCGCACTGTGCGGCCCGAAGAAGACGATCGCGCCGTCATGCTGGATGCCGGGATCGACGGTACCTTGATCCAGTTCCGCGCCGAATTGATCGCGTAGCAGATAGATTTTCTCCAGATCTTGCAGCAGCGGCTTGATGGCGGCCTCGTCACGCTCGGATACGCCGGCCGAGCGCAATTCCTGTGCCAGATCGGCCACGAGCTTGCGCTGCGGCTCCAACGCCGCTTCCTTGCTGTTAATACGAGGTTCCAGCTGGACGATGGAGTCAGTCAGCGCCTGGATGTCGCTTTCGAGATTTTCGGCGTCCTCGCGCGCGCGCCTGATCTTCTCGCGCGACGGTTCGATGCGTGCACGCGGGTCGAGCTGCCCCTTCTTGTTGGTGTGCCTGCGCTTGGCGTCGGCACGGCGATCCTTGAGATCCTTCACGCGTTCGCGCGCGGCCTTGATGTCGCGTTCGCACGTGCTCTTCTCGTCACGCAGGCTGAGCAAATCCTTCTTGTCGCGACCGAGCCGGCTGGCCTTGAGCGCTTCAGCCAAGGCGCTCTCGGCGTCGATTTGCTGGTACAGCAGGCTTGCCGCCCGGGGAGACGCTTTCATGCAAGCGAAACCGGCCAGGCGCGCGTTGAGCTGGCGCGCCGCCTGTTCCTGCTCCCACCAGCGCGCCTGGGTGGCGGCCAGTTGCCCATCGGCATATTTCTCCAGGCGTGGCAGGCCGTCGCTGGCCTCGGTGAGCTTGCAGTAGCGGCGCACCCAATCCTTGGCGTCGCTGTCGCTGTTGGCGTACGCACTATAGGCACCGCTCAGGGTATAGGTGAATCTCTCGATTTTGGCTTCCTTGACGGAAACCTGAGAGGTGAGGGAAGGGCCTGGCCCGTGCTTGACGATCTGGCCGGCCGAAACGGAGGAAACCATATTTCAGACGTGTAGGTAAGTTAGGCCCGCGCAGACGCAACGGCCGGCGGGCTGAAGGAGCCGCGGCGGAGCGATGCCGCGCGGCGTTTTGTTTGAGTGGCTGGGGTTTTGACGGCAGTTCCGGTGGCTAGGCGGCCCCGGCCGGTCGTCGGCAGCGGCCAGGCAATCCGGCCCGGCAAGCCCGACTGCGCGGGCCCGCGCAGTATCGTCAGCCTGCCGCCCTGCGTCCCATTTCTCCGGGCTGTGAGCGATGCGTCTCCGCGACGGTGACGGCCATCGTTTCGCGCAGCCACCAGCAAACCCTTCCCGCATGGAACTGCGCGCCGCCAGCGACCACCTAGCACCATCTGCGTATTCCGACATGGAAGGAAGAGGGCATGCGTCTTGGTGGATTCAATCCTGCTTCGATGGCCGAAGCAGCACGGGCAAATCTGACCAGGGTATCGTCCCAGGCCACCGCCGCGCTGCGCACATCACCCTTGGCGGCCCAGTTCCGGGCCTATTCAGGCCAGGGCATGGCCAAGCTGCACGCCGGCAACGGCGGTCTGGCCGGCGTCAGCGCCAAGCTCAGGCCGCCGCTGGCGCGCCTGCAGGGCAAGCTGATGACCCAACTGCAAGGTCGCCTGGGCGGCCCCGGCCAGTATGGCAATACTTTCGGCAATCACCACGGCGGCTTCCACCCCACCTTCAGCCTGCCCTGGGGCGGGCGCTTTTCCGGTCCGGGCGGTTTTTACCACCCGTCCGGCCTGGCCCTGCAATGGAACAGCGTGGGTGCGCAAGGACAACCGATTCAGACCACCATGAACCTGCTGACGGGGCATATGCAGAGCCAGACGCCCTGGAGCCTGCTGCGCCCTAACGGCCTGATGAGCTGCCAGACCTGGGATCACGGCACCGGCAAATCCTGGAACTGGGTGCAAAACCCGGCCGGTGTGAGCGCCGCCAGCGACCAATGGAGCCACGGGCAGGACGGCATCCAGCGTCGCAACGTCATGCTCTACTTGCCCAACCGGACACCGCTGCATTTCAGTGACGAGTTGGATCCGGCCACCGGCAAGCGGCAATTGCTTTCCGATTGGTCCCGGCCCGATGCCCAGGGCCGGTGCTCGCGCCTGTCGATCGACGCGCAGACCGGCAAGGTCACCCGCCAATTCCACGATCCGCAGCATGTTCCGCCGTCCGGCACGGGCGCCGCGGGCGCATCAGCCACACCCGCTGGCCAAAGCGGGCGGCCGCGTCCCCCCATGAGTCAATCCAAGACGGAGGAAGTGCAGCGCGCCTATGCCGCCTACGGCTTGAAGTTCGGCGAACCGGTCACCGATGAGCAGTTCGCGCGGATCAAGTCGGACTATCGCAAGCAAGTGCTCAAGTGCCACCCCGACAAGATCAAGCAAAAGCCGGACGAATCCGCGCAAGACTTCAGCGCCCGTCTGGCCAGCGCGGAAGCCGAGTTCAAGCGGATCTCCACCAACTATGGAAACATTGAGGACGAACATGCATTCTTCGCCGGCAAGTGACGACGACCTGGAGACCCTGGGTAGCTATCTGGCGTTGCTGCGGCCGTTGATGGCCGACTTCGACAGCGGCGATACGGGTGCGGACGCGCCCGAGCTGCCGCAGGCCGCGTTCACGCCGGAAGACCAAGGCTGGCGTCCTCCCGATCGCGCCGGCCTGGCCGCGCTGGAAGGCGACGCGCAGATGGCCCGCATGCTGGAATCCTTGCGTGAGGATGCCAACCGCGGGTTTTCCGACCTGGTGGGCCAGGCATTGCAATGGATCCCCGCCAGGGCCGCGCGCGCAACGGCGCCCAACCTGCAGATGGGCAACGTCATGGAACTGCGCGATCTGATGGCCGCTTCCCGGCGCAACCTGGGCGGCGGCGAAGGCAGCGCCGACGAACGGCGCCATGCCGCCCATAGCCTCTCGCTAGCGGGCGCCGTCAATCTGGCACAACCCTTATGGAACCCGACCGACGCGGCGTCCTACGCCAGCCTGGATGAGGCGGCCGGAAGCAATCTGCTGGTCAATCTATTGATGTCGTAGAGATACAGCCGATCGGCAGCATGCGGCGGCGCCCGCGTTGTGGCCACCGGGCGAACGGCTCACCGTTGCGCGCTTTGCGGTACCTTGATGCGTCAATGAAAACGGCCCGATCGCAATCCGATCGGGCCGCTCAAGCTTTAGTGGGTGTTATATCGGTTGTACCGGCAAAAAAGATCCTGACTGAACGGCTTTACTGCAATGCCGAGATCTTCCGATGCTGCGCCATTGTCACTGAAACCCGACGCCGGCGCAGACTACAGCTTAGTGCACGGTCGAACCGGATGGGCCGACATCTCCGTGACCTGCCGGTGCAGGTGCGGTGAAGTTGAAGCGTTCCGTAACCGGCTTGCCGGTGGCGGCATCGAAACGCTGCTCCGGATTGAACACATCCGTGTCGCCGATAGTCAGCACGCCCAGGTCGTGGTAGCCGGAGGAACGCGCCAGTCCTTCGACAGTCCGGGGCGACGTCGCCTCGGCATTGCCTTGCAAGATACCGCCGAAGTTGTCATCGATGACGGTATCCCAGAACTTGGACAACTTTTCCGAGATGAAGGGGCCGTCGAACGGTCCGAATTCCTGCTTGAACCATTCCGAGGTCGCCGCAGCGACTTGCTTCTGGCGATCTTCCGGCAGTTCGGCGTCGTCCTTGAGCCCGAGTTCGCGGCGCACGTCGTTCTGAAGACTGGCCATCTTGTTTTCTACCGCCTCTTGCAGCTTCTCCTGCTGCTTGGCGACCTGGCCAGCGCGGACCTTCACCGTAGAGCAAGTCTCGCCGCCCAGGCGGTCCTTGCCGCGCACCATCAGGTAGAGGGTATTTTCGCCCAGTTGCTCGGCCGCCTTTGCGCGCGCTTCAATGAAGGCGGCCTTGTGTTCCTCCGGCGTCACTTCCAGCAGGTCCTTTTTCTCCTTGATAGCCTGCTTGCTGAGCACGTTGAAGGCTTTGATCTGATCCTTGTTCAGGAATGTGGTGATATCGACTTCCTGCGTCATCTTTTCCGGATCACCGGCGACGTGCTTGATATCACTGCGACGGCTTGCATTCAGATCGAACAGCTTGCCTTCCTTGAGCATGGAGCCGCCCAGCAGGGAGGTGCTGTACTTCAGCGCGGTCTTCTTGCCGTTGATCAGATCCTGCACGTTGCCCCAGATTTCGGTCATCAGCGAGGCGTTTCCGCGTGTGTTGAACGCGGCGTCATCCGGCGCGCGATAGACATGGAAGGTGCCCGATTGCAGGGAGTGCAGCAAGACCCGCATTGCATTGGTGGTACCCAGGCCGCCGCGTGCTTCGCCAATCTGGATCGTGGCCTGCAGCAAATCATCCAGTTTCCAGCGCTCCGGATCGGGCGATACACCGTTCTTGGCCGCATATTGAACGGCCTTTTTCAATTCTTCATACTGCTGCAATGCATTGTTGACCGGAGTCGGATTCGACAGCCGCAGGCTCTTCTGAGCTTCGGAGAACAGGCTTTGCATCAGCTTCTTGCCCAGTGTCGATTTGGGATCGATGTTGTCCTCTCTCATGCTGTCGGCAAGCAAGTGCATCGGCGGGTCTTGCGTCACCATCGCGATGTGGAACACGTTGGTATCGCCTTTGTTATTGAGGATGCCGTTGTTGATCGGACCTTCCTGGAAGGGTAGGGTGCCGGAGTGCGCAACCGACTGGGGCGGAATCTCCTTGCGTACCAGGATATCGTCGCGACGCACGTCAAGCAGGGTGATGGCACGCAGATGATTGTCGAATAGCTGTTGATTGATCTGGCGCAGCGTCACCGGTGTCTGCAGCCAGTTTGTGACTGCGGCCTCATAGCGCTTGGCGTTACCTGGGGCGGCCGCTTCCGCAGCACTCACAGCCGCTTCCAGTTTCTTGAAATTGGGATGTTTGGCGTCAACGTCCTTGTTGATCTTTTCGAAACGGGCGGTCAAAGCAGGATCATTCTTGATGACATTCTCAACAACGGCTTCTTCAAGGGCACCACCTTCCAGGGCGGGATCGCCGCCCTTGGCAGCCTTCTCGGCATCAATCTTGAGCTCGGCGACTGCTTGCACGCATTGCTTCAGATGCTCCACCTTGGCCACTTGCACGCTCAGACTGGAGATGTCCGCGCTCCACGGAGCAATCCTGGCCTTGAGTTCGGCGTAGCGCTGCTGTAGCGGCTGGAATCCGGCAGGATCTTCGGTTTGCGCCGTATTCAGATCCGCGACGATGCTCGCCTGCCATGCCAGCTTCGGATTTTCGGCTTGCTTGCCCGGTGTCAATGCAATCTTGGCCGCAAACGCCAGTTGCTCGGGATCGTTTACATTCGGCAGATGCTTGGCGAGCAGCTTGGTCACATTGGTGTCCAACTGATCCAATGCCTGCTTGAATTCCTTGTGGCTGAAGGCCGTTTCGACAAATGCCTCGAGCTGAGGCGCGTAATCCGACCGCGCGGCGAACTTCTTGATCTTGGCTTGATCCTTTGCCAGGTCGAGGCCTTCGGTGAAGGCGATTTGTTCCATGAACGACTTGACTGCCGGATACTTCGGCGGGAAGGTATCCTCAAAACTCGATGTCAGCAGATCGTTGGTAATGTTGCGTCGGGTTTCCGCGTCAGCAGCTTTCTTGGTCTCGGACAGCAATTTCTGCGCGGAATTTTTGTTGATGGGCGCCGGCGCGACGCCGGTGCCAGGGCGACTGGTGAGGGTGGTGCGGGCGCCTGCATCGTCCTCGATAGGTGGGCGGCTGGAGGTGTAAGCGACCGGTTCGGCCGCGTTGACGTTGGGAGTGATCGGTTTCATCGTTAACGTTATAAATTCTATGTTGTGTTGGTTGGCATTGCAGCATCAGGCTGCACCTGTTGACGCGCTTGGAGCGCGCCGTCAGGTTTGAGTGGCGGCCGACGCTACACAGTTCCATCCGTTGAAGACGCCCGACATGCCGGAAACGCCGTAGAACCACACTGGCGTGCGCAGCCCGATTGGCAATCATTCTGATCTTGCCCCCGTTTCACGGACACCCCTATAAGCGATTAACTATCGCAATAGGAGGTGGACGATGACCAAGAGCAAGGCAGGCAGAAAGGGGCAGGAGTTCAGCCTGGAGTTCAGGCAGCAGGCACTGTTGCGAGCGGCCACAGAAGGGGTAACCACGGTGGCTCGTGATCTGGGGTTGCAGCCTGCCCAGCTGTACAGTTGGCGCGCCCAGGCGCGGCGGCACGACCAGGACGATCAGGCACAACGCTTGGAGTTGGCCGAACATGCACGGCTCAAACGTGAAGTGGCGCGGCTGGAGGAGGAGAACGCTTTC
>WNDX01000088.1 GCA_009914615.1 Herbaspirillum frisingense | reverse complement strand
GGCTGCACTCGTTTCGGCGCCTGAAGATTCGTTACGAACGCTATGCTCATATCCACGAAGCCTTCCTGTCATTGGCTTGCGCCTTGATTTGCTGGACCCGGTTAAAACAACTTTTAAAATAATTTCGCAACAGCCTCTTAGATAGGTGTCCGTCAATCAGGGGCAAGATCAATTTTTCTGGTGATGCATGGCATTGTGGTTGAAGCGGGCAGCCATCGATGCGATGGCATGCCGGCTTGCCTGATGCCGTTTATTTGACGCCGTTTATTTGATGTCGCTTATTTGACGCTGCGTCGTTGACGCCGGCTTACTTGATGGCGCCGAACACCTTGCCGATGATGGCGCTGCCGCTGCCCACCGGATCCTTGCGGATCGCCTTTTCTTCCTCGCCTATCATCAGGAACAGGCCGTCCAGCGCGCGCTGGGTGACGTAGCCTTCGACCGTGCTCTGGTCGCCCGCCACCAGCCCGGTCTTGGCGACCTGGCCCATGGTGGCGTTATAGCGGGCCGAGAGGCCGTTCTTGTCGGTGATCTTCTTGACGATGGGCAGGAACTTCGCGGCCAAGTCGCCAGACGTCTTCTGGCGGAAGAAATCGGTCACCGACGTATCGCCGCCGGAGAGGATGTTCTTGGCGTCGGACACCGACATCGACTTCACCGCATTGACCAGCAGCGGCTTGGCCAGCGGCACCGCGGCTTCGGCGGCGTGATTCATGTCCACCACCAGGTCATCCACCTTCTGGCCCTGGCCGGTCATGCGGATCAGCGGCATGGCCTGCTCCAGCGCGCCGGGCAGCCTGATCTTGACCTTGTCGTTGTTGAGGAAGCCGTTGGGCTGGCCCAGGTTGGCCACGGCGGTATTGGCGCCCTTCTCCAGCGCCGCTTTCAGGCCGGCGGTAGCGTCCTGGTTACTCAGGTCGGACAACGAAAAGGCGAAAGCGGAACAGCTCGCCAGAAGGAAGGCGCCGGCGACGAGGCGACGCAGCGGGGAAGCAATCAGGGACATGGGCACTCCGGTCGGTAAGAAAACTGCAGCTCGTCGACAACGAGCGACGCAGCGATGATACCGGCCTTGTGGATGCCAGGCCAAGAGGCCGGCGCGCTTGTTTGCCCCGCTTGTTTGCCCCGCTTATTTGCCGCGCGACAGCTCCAGGCCGGCGTTGCGCGGCAGCTTGCCGCTGACCGGCACGGAAGCGATCGAGAACAGGCCGATCACCAGGAAGGCCGGCCAGAAGTCGGCTTCGACGATGGTGGCGTGGCCTTGCACATAGTTCGACAACTGCAGCACGATGCCCGCCACCGTCACTCCCAGGCCCAGCGACAATTGCTGGATCACGCTGGCCAGGCTGGTGACGCGGCCGGCGTCGCGGTTGTCGATGTCGGCGTAGGCGATCGAATTCAGGCAGGTGAATTGCAGCGCCGGGAACACGCCGCCCATCAGCACGATCATGGCGATCAGCAGGTACGGCGTGTGGATGCTGAAGATACCGTAGGCCGCCAGCGCGATGCCGGCGAACACGGCATTGACCATCAGCACCGTGCGGAAACCGTAGCGGCGCAGCACCTTGGTGGCAATCAGGCGCATGAACAGCGAACCGAAGGCCGAGGCACAGGTGATGGTGCCGGCCTGGAAGGCGGTCATGCCCAGGCCCTCCTGCAGCGCCAGCGGCAGCAGGAAAGGCACGGCGCCCAGACCGATGCGGAACAGCGAGCCGCCCACCACGCTGGCGTGCAGCGTGGGAATGCGCAGCAGGCGGAAGTCCAGCAGCGGGAATTCGATCTGGGTCGAATGGCGGTAATACATGACCAGCGCGACCGCGCCGATCGAGCACATGGCCACCGGCGTGGCGCCATCCACCAGATGACTGCCGAACAGCGACAGGCCCAGCATGATCATGGCCGCGCCGGCCGAGGTCAGCACAAAGCCCTTCACGTCCAGCGGCGCCGGATTGTCCTCGACGAAATTCTCGATGAAGCGATGCGCCAGATACAGACCCAGGAAGCAGAACGGGATGTTGATCAGGAACACCCAGCGCCAGTGGAAATAGGTGGTGATGAAGCCGCCCAGCAGCGGCCCGACCACCGGTCCCAGCAGCGCCGGCAAGGTCAGGTAGCTGACCGCCTTGACCAGTTCGGACTTGTCTACCGAGCGCGCGATGATCACCCGTCCCACCGGCACCATCATGGCGCCGCCTATGCCTTGCAGGAAGCGCGCCGCCACGAAGGTCACCAGCGAACCGGACACCGCGCACAGCACCGACCCGGTCATGAAGACGATCATCGCCGCGCTGAACACCTTGCGCGCGCCCAGCTTGTCGGCCATCCAGCCGGAGATCGGGATGAACACGCCCAGCGCCGCGACGTAGGCCGTCATGGCGAGCTTCAGGGTGATCGGATCCTGGTTGAGGTCGCGCGCAAGCGCGGGAAGCGAGGTGGCTAAGACCGTGGCGTCCATGTTTTCCATGAACAGTGCACAGCCGACAATGAGCGGGATGAGCAGCGAAGGTCGCACGATTGCAACGGATTGGCTAGTGGATGAAGCGGAGGTTCTGCGCCTCCGACAGATCATCAGTTTACACCAGTTGGCGTTTCCTTGCGGGAAGCCCGGCCATCCCGCGGCGGCGACGTGGCATATCCGCATCGTTGCGCGTCGTTGCGCATCATTGCAAGGGATCTTCCTCGTTGCGGAAGAAACGGCTCGGCACGCTGCCGAAATGCCTGCGGAACATGGCCGCGAAGGCGCTCTGGCTGGTGTAGCCGTGCGCCAGCGCGACGTCGATCACCTTGTCGCCGCGCGCCAGTTGTTCCAGCGCCAGCAGCAGCCGGGCCTGCTGCCGCCAGTGGCCGAAACGCATGCCGGCGCCGGCCAGGAAGCGGCGATGGAAGGTGCGCGTGGCGATGCCCAGGCGTTCGGACAACTGCTCCACCGTGACCAGTTGGTCCGGCTCGCGCATCAGTTCTTCGCAGAGGGCGCGCAGGCCGGGGTCGGCCGGCAGCGGCAGATACAGCGGCAGCACCGGCACCGTGCGCAACTCCAGCACCAGCAGCCGCAGCAGATGCCAGGCGCGCGAATCCGGCTCCAGTTGCGCGCCCAGCCCAAGGCCCACGGCCGCCACGATCAGTTCGCGCAGCAGCGGCGGGATGTCCAGCACGCAGCTTTGCTGCGGCAGGTTGGGCAGTTCCGGCGTGTTGATGAAGACCGTGCGCATCTTGACGTCGCCGCGCATGCGCACCTGATGCTCCACGTCCGGCTGCAGCCAGACGCCGCGCGTGGGCGGCACCACCCAGCGGCCGTCGGCGGTCTCCACGCACAGCACGCCCTCGATGGCGTACAGCAGCTGGGCGTGCGGATGACGGTGCGGCGCGATCACGTGGCCTTGCGGATAGTCGATCGCCAGCGCGCCGCAAGGGGCGTTGGCGGCGATCAGGTTCTGGTAATGGGCGGTATCCACGCGATGTTCCTGGCTGTCACTTTTGAGACAAGTTCAGGCATGTTAGCACGCGAACGACTGGCAAAAGCCGGGCACGATGGCATGCGATGGGGCCGCTGCGGCGGCCCCGTCACTCTTGACTCCATCCACGTTCTTTACGACTCCAGCCATGCCACTCACTTCCTACCTCTATCCCTTCCTCGCCATCGTGCTCTGGGCGGGCAACGTCATCGTCTCCAAGCTCGCCGCCTCGGCCATCTCGCCGGTGGCCATCACCTTCTACCGCCTGATCCTGCTGCTGGTCCTGATGAGCCCCTTCGTGCTAAAGCCGCTGTGGAACAACCGCGCGCTGATCCGCCGCCACTGGTGGAAGCTGGCGCTGTCGGGCCTGCTGGCGATGGCCTTCTTCCAGAGCCTGTCCTACCGCGCCGCCGAAAGCACCACCGCCACCAACATGGCCATCGTCACCGCGCTGATCCCGCTGCTGACCGCCCTCCTCTCGGTGGCCGTGCTGGGCGAGGCGGTGACGCTGGGCATGGCGGCCGGCGGTGTGCTGTCCTTCCTTGGCCTGCTGTATCTGGTGGGCCAGGGCGACATCGCGCAGGCTCTGCACGGCGGCGTGCATATCGGCGATGCGCTGATGCTGCTGGCGGCGTTGTCCTATTCGCTGTACGGGGTGCTGCTGAAGCACTGGAAGATGAACGTGCCGGCCTGGCAGGCGATCTACATGCAGGCCATCGCCGGGCTGGTCTTCATGCTGCCGCAGTTCCTGCTGCTGGCGCCGGGCACGGCGGCGCTGGATGCGCGCACGCTGCCGTTGATCGGCTACTCGGGCATCGGCTCGTCGATCCTGCTGTCCTATCTCTGGATCGAGGGCGTCAAGCTGCTCGGCCCCAGCCGCTGCAGCATCTTCATCAACCTGTTGCCGGTGCTCACCGCGCTGTTCGCGATCGCCTGGCTGCATGAAGAGATGCACGCCTATCACCTGATCGGCGGCGGCGTCAGCCTGCTCGGCGTGCTGCTGACGCAGATGGTGCAAAAGCCGCTGTTCGGCGCGCGCCGCCTGCCGGCCAACCGCGCCTGAACGGAACCAAGCGGGAAATCCGGGCTCCAGACAGAACGCGCGGGCGCTACAATGCAGCGTCCGTGCGGATATCTCGCACATCATCACCTACGGAGCCTGGATGACCAACGACACGCACAGCAAAACCCTGGGCTATCTGCTCTGGATCTTCGGATTCACCGGCGCCCATCGCTTCTACTACGGCAAGCCCGTGAGCGGCACGATCTGGTTCTTCACCTTCGGCCTCCTGGGCATCGGCTGGATCATCGACCTGTTCCTGATCCCGTCGATGGACCGTGAAGCCGACAGCCGCTTCGTCGGCGGCGACAGCAATTATTCGGTGGCCTGGCTGCTGCTGACGTTCCTCGGCATCTTCGGCGCGCACCGCATGTACATCGGCAAATGGATCTCCGGCATCCTCTATCTGCTGACCGGCGGCGTGTTCCTGCTGGGTGTGCTGTACGACTTCTGGACGCTCAACGCGCAGATCTCGGAACGCAATCACGGCCAGTCACGCGGTTGAGGCGCGTCTCTCCACACCCGCCATCCCCGGCCCCGCCTCCCAAAAGCCCGTAAAAAAAAGCCCGTATCCTTTCGGATACGGGCTTTTCCACCACTCCATCTCTGCTTGCTACTGCCGCCTGCCTCCCCCGAATGTCAACATTCAGGCAGGCGACAGTTGGCAGTATGCTCAACGCTGCGTCGTCACTCTATAAGACAAATCCGAAATTAGTTTGATGCCGACCTGTCATGCATCGAGCCGGATCACTCGCCCCGTCGCGGATCAACCGCCCGCGACCTCTTTGATCACCGGCTCGCCCTTGTCCTGCTTGAAACGCGTCACCAGCAGTTGGTTGATGCGGTTGCCTTCGATGTCCACCACTTCGAACTTGAAATCGGAAAACAGCACGAAGTCGGTCTTCTTGGGAATCTTGCGCAGCATGTACATGATGAAGCCGGCCAGCGTCTCGTAGCCCACCGGGTTCGGATATTTATCGATATCCAGCTCGTTCATCACGTCGTTGAGCGGAGTGAGGCCGTCCATCAGCCAGGAATTCTCGTCGCGCCGCACGATCTGCTGTTCTTCCTCGGCCATGGCCAGCAGGTTGCCCATCAGCACGCTGGTCACGTCGGTGATGCTGATGATGCCCACCACCAGTGCATATTCGTTGACCACGATGGCGAGATCTTCGTCCATCGCCTTCATGCGCTCCAGCACTTCCCACAGGTTCAGGCTGTCGGGAATCGACAGCGGGCTGTGCACCAGGCCCTTGTCGGCCAGCGAGAACTGCTCGCCCTTCAGCAGGCGCTTGAGCACGTCCTTGCTGTCGATGTAGCCCAGCACCGCATCGATGTGGCCGTCGCACACCAGGAAGTGCGAATGCGGATGGTCGATGATCTTCTGGCGGATCGTTTCCTCGCTGTCGGTCAGCAGGAAATACACGATGCTCTCGCGCGGCGTCATGGCCGAAGGCACGTAGCGGCTTTCCAGCTCGAACACGTTTTCGATCAGGTGATGCTCCTGCGTGAGCAGCACGCCGGCCTGGGCGCCGGCATCGACCATGGCATGGATCTCGTTGGGCGTGATCACCTCCTGGCGCACCTGCGGCAGGCCGAACAGCGTGAAGATCCACTTCGACAGGCTGTTGAAGAACCACACCAGCGGTTTGAACAGTGTCTCCAGCAGCAGCATGGGCTTGACCAGCGATACCGCCGCGCGCTCCGGCGCGACCATCGCCAGGCGCTTGGGCATGAGGTCGGCGAACAGGATAAAGAAGGCCGTCACCACCAGGAAGGACAGGGCGAAGCTGATGTTTTCCAGCCAGGGACCGACGTAGAACTGGCTGACGATCTCGCGCATGTGCGGCGTGAGCGCCGGCTCGCCGACCACGCCGCCCAGGATGGCGACGGCGTTCAGGCCGATCTGCACCACGGTGAAGAAATTGCCCGGCTGCGCCTGCAGCGACAGCACCCGGTCGGCGTTGGCCACGCCCTCCTTGGACATCATTTCGAGACGGATCTTGCGCGAAGCGGCGATGGAGATCTCCGCGCAGGAAAGGAAAGCACTGACCACGACCAGGAGCAGGATCAGCAAAAGGCTGGTGAATATGCTCATTTTGTTCTTATCTCTTTGATTTGATGCCTCATTTTCTCGCGCAACGGGGAGAAAATGCAAATCTGGCGAAAAGGCGGGGCTGCGAACGGGACGATACTTCTGACGGAACGCCTGATCCGGCAAGGGCGTGCGACGGGCAAGCGCGACGGGCGACGCTGGGTTCCGATCGGCGCCGGAACGACGGAAAGCGTGAATCCCGCTGGGTTGCCTTGACCAAATCCGGCGACCGGGATGCTGGATGCGGATGCGCGACGGACGGCGCACGACGCTGGTTCCGGCCTGCGCCGGAACGACGGAAGGTGGCAGTTCTGCAGGTTTGTCGTCACCGAATTCGGCGAACGACGGACACGCATCGATACGGATACGTATACGGATGCACAACGCACAACGCTGGGCTCCGGATCGCGCCGGAACGACGGAGCAAATAGTGGTGATGCCCGATCTTACGCAATGAACCCGGATCGGCCGTTCCCCACGTGCCCCCCGTCAAGACCGACACCGCACCATACCTCCCCGTCGTCCCGACGCAGGCCGGGATCCGGCGACAATAGCCGGCGTCAATCGCTGTGCACCCGGTCAATACACATCCCGCCGATACCGCCCCTGCTCCGCCAGCGCAATCAAGGTCTCCTCCCCCAGTATCTCCTGCAAGGCCGCGGCCACGCCGGCCGCCATGCCCTGCAAGCTGCCGCAGACGTAGATGCAATCCCCCGCCTCCACCCATTCGCGCAACACGCTGGCGGCCTCGCGCAGCCTGTCCTGCACATACACGCGCCGCACCTGATCGCGCGAAAACGCCAGGTCCAGCCGCGCCAGCACACCTTGCGCCTGCCAGGCTTCGATCTCTTCGCGATGGAAATAATCATGCGCACGCGAACGCTCGCCGAACACCAACCAGTTGCGGCCATGCCCGGCCGCGGCCCGTGCGCGCAGATGGGCGCGCAAACCGGCCAGCCCGGTGCCGTTGCCGATCAGGATCAGCGGGCTGTCATCGGGCGGCGCATGGAAGCCGCTGTTGCTGCGCACGCGCAGCGCAATCTCCTGCCCTTCGCGCGCATGCAGCGTCAGCCAGCCGGAACCGATGCCCGGCCGTCCGTCGGTCTGCTGCATGCGACGCACCAGCAGATCCAGCGCGCCGTCTTGCGGCAGCGATGCGATCGAGTATTCGCGATGCGGCAAGGGCTTGAGCCGCGCCAGCAGGAGATCCGGCGCCAGGCCGCGCAAGGCAGTCAGCGCATCGGCATCGCGCGGCAGCAGCTTGCCGGCCAGTTGCGCTTCCAACGGAGCGCCGACCAGCGACAACGCCTGCATGAAAAACCGTACCTCCTCGGCGCCGTTGCGCGGGCCGATCTCGGCGATGTCGCCGGCCTGCCATTGCGGCGCCGGCAAGTCCAGCGGCGTCAGCGACAGATGGAAGGCCGGCGCCCCCGCGCCGCCGGGGTTGAGCGGCACCCGCTGCGCCAGACGCCAGCGGCCGTAGGCGGGCGCGCTCCAGTCGGCGTCGTCGGTATGGCCGCTCAGTACGCCCAATTGGTGCTGCCAGTGACGCAAGGCGCCCTCATCGCCGTTGTCCACCTCCACCGCGTCGAACAGTGGCTGCGCATGACGCCGGCGCAGCCAGGCGTGCAACGCGTGGCCGAAGGCGCAATATCGTTCATAGCTGCGGTCGCCCAGCGCCAGCACACCGAAGCGCAACCCGGCCAACGCGCCGCCCTGGGCCTGCAGCGCCATGCGCCGCGCGAAACCGGCGGCCGCATCCGGCGCATCGCCTTCGCCGGTGGTGCTGACGACAAACAGCGCCTGGCCCGCATCCAGCAGATCCTGGTCGCTCACCCGGCCCAGCGGCAGCATGCGCACCGCCATGCCTCCTTTGCGCAGGCGTTGCGCGGTCTGCAAGGCCAGTTGTTCGGCAAAGCCGGTCTGGCTGGCGAAGGCGAGCAGGATCGTCGATCCGCTCCCGCCGGTGATGGCCGTCACGGCGCCGCTGCCGCTCCACAGGCGCTCCTGTTCGCGCTGGACGCGACGGTACTTCAACGCGGTCAACACGCAGAACACCAGGTAAGCCAAGGCCACCAGCGCCGCCAGCAGCCAGCGCCCCTGCGTGCTCTCGGTGAGGCCGCCACGCGCCGCGCCCCAGCCCATCAGCACGGCCGCGGCCAGCGACAGCAAGAGCGGCGCCGGCGTGAATGTGATCCGCTTGCCCATGCCGACCTTACTCCAGCATCCCGGCCAGGGCCGGCGTCATGCTCTCGCGATAGCCCGACGCTCCGCCGCTGATGAAGAGCGCCGCGATGTTGCGCTCGCGCGCGAAGACCATGCCCTCGTCCACGCCCAGCACCGTCAGCACCGTGGCCAAGGCGTCGGCCACCATGCATTGGCGATGCAGCACCGTGACGGAAGCCAGGTCATGCGTCACCGGCCGCCCGCTGCGCGGATCGATGGTGTGCGCATAGCGCCGGCCGTCATGGTCGAAATAACGGCGATAGTCCCCCGAAGTAGCGATCGCCAAGCCGTGCAGCGCCACCAGCATGCCCTGCCCGTCGTCGCCGGGCGGGCGCTCCAGCGCCACCCACCAGGGCTGGCCGTCGGACTTCACGCCCAGGCCCGAGAGTTCGCCGCCGATCTCCACCAGCCAACTGACGCAGCCGGCATCGCGCAAGGCTTGGGCCACCAGATCGACCGCATAGCCCTTGGCGATGCCGGAAAAATCCAGACGTATCGCGCCCGGCTGGCGCGCGCTGCGCCTGGCGCGATCCAGGCCGATGCGCTGCCAGCCGCAACGTGCGCGCGCGGCGTCCAGCATGACCGCATCGGGCAGGCGGTCATGCCGGCCCTCCGGGCCGAAGCCCCACAGATCGACCAGCGGACCCAGCGTGGGATCGAAGGCGCCCCCACTATCCGCGGCCATGCTCAGGGCGGCGTCCAGCACCGTGTAGAAGGCATCCGGCAAGGAGTGCCAGCTACCGGCCTCGGCGCGATTGAAGCGCGAGATGCCGGAGTCCGCTTTCCAGGTGCTCATCTCACGGATCACGCGATCCAGCTTTGCCTGCACCAGGGCGGCCAGGGTGTCGCGCGCCACGCCCTGGGGCGCCAGCGCCTGCACACTCCAGGAGGTACCCATGGCCGCGCCGGACAGGCGATGCGCGGTGACGCCGGCCGGCAGCACCGGCGGCGCCTCCATGTCATGCGGGATCAATACGCGGTGAGACATCGGCAAACCATCCAGGCAAGGAAAGAGCGCCACAAGCGCCCTCCCCGGAAACAAAAACGGCACCCGCATCGCGGGTGCCTGCGGTATCAGCCCCGGCTCACGATCACGGCAGCACTTCCAGCGTGGCGATGTAAGTCGAGCGGCGCTGGCCGGCCTGCGGCAGCGTGGTCTTCTGGTCGGAGACGCTGGCTTCCAGCCAGTACATGCCCGGGCCGCCCCACTTCACGCTGAATTTACCATCGGCATCGGTCTTGAGCTTGGTGTCCTGCAGCTTGTCGCGATAGCGGATGCCGCCCGGCACCACTTCCACTTCGATGCCGGCCGCCGGCCTGCCATCCAGCATTAGCTGGAAGCTGGCGGTGTCACCCGCCACCAGATCGGTCGGATGCGTGACCGGCTGCAGCTCCAGGCCGCTGCCGGTGATCGCCAGCGCGGTCTTGGTCGGCTTGCCGGCGGTGGCGAAGGTTTCCACCCGGCTGTTCATCTGGGTCACCTTGAGCTCGGTGGCATTGGCCGGGATTTCCTTGGCCAGCGCGTCGGCGGCGCCGCGCCAGCGCTTTTGCTGGCCGTCCACCTTGTAGCTGGCGAACACGCCGTTGTTCACCACGGCGATCTTGTAGGTGCCAGGCTGGCTCAGTTGCACGTCGAAGGTGCTGCGGTATTTGCCCGTGGCGGCGTTGACCGCCTGCACTGGCTTGCCGTCCGGGCCGGTCACGACCAGGCCGTCCAGGCGCAGCGGGAAGTGTTCGAAATAGAACAGGTCGTTGGAGACGGCGGCATCCACCGTCACCCAGGCTTCATTGCCCGACAGTACGGTGGCCGAGGGCAGTAGCCATTGGCGGTGTGCGTGGGCCGATAGCGGCAGGCTGATGGCCAGCGCCAGGGCGGCGATCTTGATCGATTGACCGGCGATGCGTTGCAGGGAGAAAGTCATGTGGGTTCCTCTTGTCTGTATTGTTCGACTGCGTGAATAGATGCGCCCCGGCTCAGGGCTTCAGTTCCAGCGACACCGCGCCCAGCTCGCTGCTGCCTTGCGCCTTGGCGCTCTGCGCCGCCTTGGGCGGCCACTGGAACGGCAGCTTCACCAGCTCGCGGCCGCCGACTTCGCGCGCGGCTTCCACCATCAGCACGTAGTCGCCCGGCGCCAGGCCGGCGATCGGCCCCTTGCTGGAGCCGAAATTGAGCTTCTGCTCGCCGGCCGGACGCGTCGCGCCGCTCACGCCGTCGATCGGCATCTGCTGCTCGCGGCCGCTGCGGCGCCACCACTGGCGGATGTCCTTCAACCATTTCTCGCCTTCCTTGTCCTTCTTCTTGACGTCGTACCAGACCGCCAGGTTGGCCGCCACGCTCTGGTCGGCGCGTTCGATCCAGGCCGCCAGGTAGGGCCGGTGGTACTCGGCCACGTTGAGCGTGGGAATCTCGATCCTGACGTTCATGTCGGCGGCGCCGGCCGGCGCCGAGGCGAACAGGGCCGCCATGGCCAGCGCCAGGATGGTGGGTTTCAGCAATGCGGCATTTCTGTGCTTCATGTGACCTCGCTAAGGATGCAATCGATGCGGATGAAAACGACGGATGACATGGCTGCAAGCGGCGGCGCGCTTGTCCGGCTCAATGGATAAACAGGATCGCCAGCAGCAGCGGCGCCACCAACCCCAGCGCCACCAGCGGCCAGGTCGCCGGACGCTTGCCGGCATGCATCTGCAGCAGGAACAGCCCGGTGATGCAAAAGACCAGGCAGGCCGCCGCGAAGATGTCGATGAACCAGCTCCAGGCGGCGCCGGTGTTGCGCCCCTTGTGCAAATCGTTGAAGTAGGAAATCCAGCCGCGGTCGGTCTTCTCGTACTCCACCTTGCCGTCTTCCAGCTCCACTCGCAGCCAGGCATCGCCGCCGGGACGCGGCAACGACACATAGACTTCATCGGCCGACCATTCCGCGGCCTGCGCCCCCACCGTCACCGACAGTTGCTGCGCGATCCAGGCGCGCACCGCTTCCGGCAGCGGCTCCTTGCCGGCGCCCGGCTTGCCGTCGGCGGCGTCGGCCTGCTTGCGCAGCGGCGCCAGCAGCGCCGGCGGCAACTGCGCATCGCGGTGGCTGACCTGCGGCCTGGCTTCGATCTGCGCCGCGTGGTTCAGCGTCAGGCCCGTCGCCGCGAAGGCCAGCATGGCCACCAGGCAGATGCCGGAACTGATCCAGTGCCACTGGTGCAAATGCTTTAGCCAGAAGGCGCGGCGTTTCTGGTCCGGAAGTGGGCTGGCGGCGTTGGCGTCCTTCATGGTGCGGCAATGGCGTTCGGCCACTCTTTGCAAATAATAATAATTCTCAATTATATCTGTACTGCGGAACAAAACAGTGTCCGTTCCGGCTCTTTTACTTTGCGATACACAAGGATACAAAGCAGCGTGCAGAACGGCGCCCAGGCTGGCTTCAGTGCCCCGGTCAAGGTGCCAGGCCAGCCGCGATGCGCAGCGCCGGCGCCAGCGAGGCCGGCAACATCGGCCCGTGCGCCATGCCCGGGAAGATGCGCAACGTGGCCGGCAAACCTTCTTGCTCGTTCAGGCGCGCGATCATCTCTGGCAATGCCTGCGGCGGCAGGGCCGCGCGCGAAGTCATCATCGATTGCGCCAGTCCCGGCGCATCCCCCGACGATGCCGGCCGGCGTTCGCGCCGCTCGGCATCGCCGATCATCACCCACAGGCGAACGCCGGCGGCCTTCGCAGCGCGGGCGCTCTCGCCGTGGAAGCGCGTCTCTTCATCCAGGATCACGCCGCGCTGCCACCACAGCGAGGGGCTGGCGGCGATATAGCGGGAGAACAAGCGGGCGCGCGTGAACAGGGTATGCAGTACGAATAGCCCGCCATAGGAGTGTCCCCACAGCGCCAGCCGGTCGGCGTCGATGGGCGCCAACGCACGCGCACGAGGCGCGATCTCGCGTTCGATCAGATCCAGGAACACGTCGGCGCCGCCGCCCTTGCGGCCGCGGCCGGCTTCCTCGTCCTCCTGCCCCGCCGGGAACGGCGGCGTGTAGTCGTAGGCGCGCGCCTTGACGTCGAAGCGCAGGTCGGTGTCGTAGCCGATGGCCACGATCAGCGGCGGCTGGGCTGCATCCAATGCTTGCAGTTGCCCCTTGTCGATGGCCGCCAGCGCGGCATTGCCGTCGAGCAGGAAGATGGCCGGATAGCCGGCCGCGGGCGCCGCGCGGCGCGGTATGCCCAAGGTCACGCGATAGCCGCGCTCGCCATCGGCGGAGCGCAGCGCGAAGCGTTCGAAACGATAGAAGGTCGAGCCCCGGTCGGCGATGGTCGGCCCCAGCTTTTGCGAGAGATCGGGCTGGGCCGCCGCCAGGCCGGGTACGAAGCACGCCGAAGCGGCGGCCGCCAGCAGTCGGCGGCGCGGTAAGGAAATAGCGGTCACGGGGAATCCGTCAAGAATGACAAAGCACAATCAAAAAGAACGGGCCCGGCGACGCCGAAACGACGCCGGGCCGCTTGCCGCCGGCGCGTCAGAAGCGCTGGGTCAGGCTCACCCACAGGCGGCGGCCGTCGCCCACGGTGTTGAAGCTCTGCTCGTCCAGGCGCTTGTCGGTGATGTTGTAGATCGCCGCGCTGACCGAGGTGAGCTTGTTGACGTCATAGGTGGCACCGATGTCGGCCAGCGTGTAGGCCTTGTACTCCTTCACGCCCGAGGACGAGATGGTGGTGCCGGCACTGCCCACGCGCGCCGCGGCGTTGACTTCCTTGCCGTGGTAGTTGAGCGCGCTCCACACGGTCCAGGCATCGGCCGGCGTCCAGTCGGCGCGGATGTTGAACATGTGCTTGGGCGTGCGCGCCAGCGCGAAGCCGTCGTAGCTGCCGCCCTTCTGGCGCGAGTCGGTATAGGTGTAGTTCGACTTCAGCGCCACGCTGCGGGTGGCCTGCCAGCGGCCGGTCAGCTCCACGCCCTTGATGGTGGCGCGATCGACGTTGTAGCTGTACCAGAGGCGGTAGTTGTTGTTGGCCGACCAGCGCGCAATCGAGCCGTCGGCGTTATACACCAGGGCGTTGCTGACCTTGTCCTTGAAGTCGGTGTAGAACACCGTGGCGCCACCGGACAGGCCGGCCTTGTTGTCCCACAGCGCGCCCAGTTCCCAGCTGGTGCTGGTTTCCGGCTTCAGGTTGGGATCGCCGATGATCACGCCGCAGGTGCCGGTGGGACCGACCGTGCAGCCGGCGCCGCCGGTGGTGTAGGCATAGCCCGGCGCGATGGTGCGGATCTCGGGCGCGCGGAAACCGCGCGAAACGCCGCCCTTGATGGTCAGGTCGTCGCTGGCGTGCCACACGGTGTACAGGCGCGGGCTCCAGTGGTTGCCGTAGATCTCGTGGTTATCCAGGCGCAGGCCGCCGGTCAGCGCCAGCGTGTTGGTCAGCTTCCATTCGTCTTCCACGAACAGCGCCTTCTGCGCGATCTTGAACTGGCGCACGGCGGTGGCGCTCACGCCCGGGTTGACGTCGGTCAGCTTGGCCTCGTTCCACTGCCCGCCCAGCACCAGCCAGTGCGAACCGAGCGGCATGGATATCTTGCCGTCCATGATCAGGTTCTCGATCTTGGGCGCGCGCGCGGCCTGGTTGAAGCGGTCGCTGCCCACCGGGCTTTCGGTGTAGCTCTTGCGCTGCGCCTTCTCATACGAGATCGAGACATCCGAGGTGGCCCAGCCGTAACGGCCGGTATGCGACAGCGACATGTGGTCGCGTGGGTTTTCGGTATAGGTGTCGGCGGTGGTCGCCGTGGCCGCCAGCGTGTGGTAGTTCGAGCCGTCGCGGCGCACCTGGGACGTGCCGATCTCGGCCAGGATGTCGTGATCCTTGTTGGGTGTCAGCGAGAGGCGTGCGGTGAAGTCGGTATCCAGCGCCTTGGTGTTGCCGTTGAGGATCCGGTCTTCCTGTCGCTTGTAGACCTTGCCCCACAATTGCAGGCCCAACACGTCGGTGGCGATGGGGCCGTTCACGTAGAACTGGCCCTGGTAGGAGTCGCCGGAGTCGTCATGCTGTTGCAGCGTGGTGTCGAAGGTCACCGCGCCGCCCCACTTCCTGGCGACCTTCTTGGTGATGATGTTGATCACGCCGCCCATGGCGTCGGAACCGTACAGGGACGACATCGGGCCGCGCACCACCTCGATGCGCTCGATGGCATCCAGCGGCGGGATATAGGATTGCTCGAAACCGGCATTGCCGTTGGTGCGCGCATCACGCGTGCTCTGGCGCTTGCCGTCCACCATGATCAGCGTGTAGGCGCCGGGCATGCCGCGGATGAAGATGTCCTTTTCGCTGGCGCTGCCGGTGACGGTCACGCCTTCGACGTCGGTCAACGCATCGGTCAGGTCGCGGAATTGCTTTTTCTTCAATTGCGCCGGCGTGATCACGGTAATGCTGGCCGGCGCGTCCACCACTTCCTGCTCGAAGCCGGTAGCGGTCACCACCACTTCCTTCAGGCCCTGCTGCGCCTGGGCCTGGGCTTGCGTGGCGCCCGCCATCAGCGCCAATGCGGCGGCCACGGCGAGGGCCGCGCGGGTCGGCGCGAGTTGCTGTTTCGATTGCATAGTGAGATTCCCCTTGGTGTTGATCCGAGCGTCAGCCTGGTTCGCGCTTCATGTCTGCCGGCGCGAGCGCGTCCCCGCGAAACGAGAAGATCGTTCGCAAAGTCGCTCCGGTATTGGATTTAAGCCAGGCTGGAATTTGCTTTGTATTTGCAAATGAGAATTATATTCATTTAAAATTGACAAAAGTTTGTCAAAGTGTGGCAAGCCGTCCATCGTCAGACCGAGCCACCGGGACGCCATCCGGGAAGGAAACAACATGCAAGCGCAACGCCACATTCTGGTGGTCGATGACCACCCCGACATCTGCGAACCGCTGGCCGCTTATCTGCGCCGCCAGGGCATGCGGGTCAGCATGGCCTTCAACGCGGCGCAGGCGCGCCGGCTGTTGCAAAAGCAAGCCTTCGACCTGGCCGTGCTGGACGTCATGATGCCGGGCGAAGACGGCCTCTCGCTGTGCCGCCACGTCGGCGAACAGTTCGGCACGCCGGTGATCCTGCTGACGGCCATGTCGTCCTGCGCCGACCGCGTCAACGGGCTGGAAACCGGCGCCGACGACTACGTGGTCAAACCCTTCGACCCGCAGGAACTGGTGGCGCGCATCCGGACCGTCCTGCGCCGCATCGCGCGCACCCTGCCCAGCGCCGCGCCGGCCAAGGCATCGGCGGCGATCTCCGACAGCGCGATCCGCCGCTATGTGTTCCACGAGTGGACGCTGGATGTCGAACGGCGCGAGCTGCTGGACCGCGAAGGCGTGGCGGTCACGCTGTCCAGTGTCGAATACCGCCTGCTGCGCGCGCTGCTCGACCATCCCAATACCGTGCTCTCGCGCGACAAGCTGATGGATCTGACCGCCGGCGCCGACGCCCAGGTCTTCGACCGCAGCATCGACAGCCAGGTCAGCCGCCTGCGCAAGAAACTGGAACCCGATCCGCGCCATCCCAATCTGCTCAAGACCGTGTGGGGCAACGGCTATCTGTTTGCCGCCCAGGTCAGCGCCGAAGCGTCCGCCGCATGAAGCTGTGGCCGCGCACCATGGCCGGCCAGTTGGTCGGCCTGCTGCTGCTCGGGCTGGTGGCGGCGCACGCCATCGGCTTGTCGGTGGTGCTGACCAATGGCGAGACCATCCACTCCATCTCGCGCGACCAGATGGTGGAGCATGCGGCCGTGGCCTGGCGCCTGGGCAGCCTGCCCGAGGCGCAAGCGCGCAGCGCGCTGGAAACGGCGCGCCACGGCAACGCCCGCTACACGCTGGACGTCGCGCCCGACATCGCCGATGGCCATGAGGCCGGTTACGACCAGGAGGCCATCGGCGGCAAGCTGCAAAGCCTGCTGGCGTTGCCGGCCGCGGCCGTGCGCATCAGCCTGGTGCGCCACGATGCCCGCAATGCCGATCTGCGCATCGCGCTGCGCACGCCCGGCGGACTGTGGGTCAATACCCTGCAGCATCCGGTGATGTCGCAGGCCTGGATGCGGCCGCTGCGCTTCTCGGTGCCGGTCAGCACGCTGCCGGTGCTGGTGATCGTGTTCCTGTTCGTGCGCCGCATCCTGCGCCCGATCAAGGCGCTGGCGCAGGCCGCCGAGCGCGTCAGCCGCGGCGAGCTGGTCGATCCGCTGCCGGTCACCGGCCCCGCCGAAGCGCGCGAAGTGACCAGCGCCTTCAACCTGATGCAGGAGCGCCTGCGCCGCTTCGTCGAGGATCGCACCCGCATGCTGGCCGCGATCAGCCACGACCTGCGCACGCCGATCACCTCGCTGCGCCTGCGCGCCGAACTGGTCGATGATGCACCGTTGAAAGCGGCGATGATCCGCACGCTGGAAGAGATGCGGGTGATGGTGGAAGAAACCCTGCGCTTCGCGCGCGACGACGCCAGCACCGAAGACACGCGTGAAATCGATCTGCGGGCGCTGCTGCGCGACGTGGTGGAAGAACAGCGGGCCCAGGGCCGCGACGTGCAATTGCGCGGCGACGCAACGGCCGTCCTGCCCTACCGCTGCCGACCGGTGAACCTGAAGCGCGCCCTGAGCAATCTGGTGGACAACGCCGTGCACTACGGCCAGCGCGCGCGACTGGCACTCTCCGCCGGCACGGCCGGCGCGCTGCAGATCCACGTGGACGACGACGGCCCGGGCATCGCCGCCGACAAGTTGCAGGATGTGTTCAAACCCTTCGTGCGACTGGATCCTTCACGCCATCGCAACGCATCGGGCGCCAGGGACGGCGGCCGCGGCGGCCACGTCGGCCTTGGCCTGGCGATCGCGCGCTCGTGCATCGAAGCCCACGGCGGCCGCCTGGAACTGGAAAACCGCGGCGCGCCGGAACACGCGCACGGCCTGCGCGCGGTGGTCAGCCTGCCGGCCTGAACTCAGCGCAGCAACTCGTAGGGACCACCGCGTTCCAGCGCACGCCGGTAGGCCGGGCGCGCATGGATCGCCTCCAGGTATTTCAGCAGATGGGGATAGCGGCCATCCAGGCCGCCGCGGGCGCGCAGCCCCTCGACCGGGAAGCTCATCTGGATATCGGCTGCACTGAAGGCCGGCCCGGCGAACCAGCCTTCCTTGCCCAGCTCCGCCTCCATGTAGCGCAGATGGCGCTCCAGCTGCGGCGCGATCATGCGGCTGCGGAAACCGCCCGCGATCAGCTTGGCCACCGGCCGGATGAGCGCCGGCACCGCCTTGGGCAGCTTGCTGAAGATCAGTTGCAACAACAGCAAAGGCATGGCCGATCCTTCGGCATAGTGCAACCAGTAGCGGTAGCGCAGGCGCTGCGGCGTGCCGGGCGCGGGCAGCAGGCCGCTGTCGGCGCCGTAGCGCTCCAGCAGGTATTCAACGATGGCGCCGGACTCCGCCACGGTCAGGTCGCCATCGGTGATCACCGGCGACTTGCCCAGCGGATGCACCGCCACCAGCTCCCTGGGCGCCAGCATGGTCTTGGGGTCGCGCTGGTAGAACTTGATCTCGTATTCCAGCCCCAGCTCTTCGAGCAGCCACAGCACGCGCTGCGAGCGCGAATTGTTCAGGTGATGCACGGTGATCATGGCTGGCGTCCTTTTTTGTAAAATGCGGGCTACCACTCTACCATCCGAACGCTGCCCCCAGCCTATCCATCATGGCCGTCACGCCCCTGTATAAACAATTTGCCGACCAGTTGGCCGCCTCGATCCGCGACGGTGTGCTGCGCCCGGGCGAACGCGTCGCCTCGGTACGCATCGCCAGCCAGCAGCACAAGGTCAGCGTGACCACCGTGGTGCGCGCCTACGAGCTGCTGGAAAGCCGCGGCCTCATCGAAAGCCATCCGCAATCCGGCTACTTCGTGCGCGAACCGGCACAGCCGGCCGACAAACCAGCCCCCGCCAGGCGCAGCGCGCGCCAGGACAACCCGGCCTGGCAGCAGTCCACCGAGGTCGATGTGAGCCGGCTGGTGCTGGCCACGCTGAAGACCATCCAGCAGGACGGCACCGTGCCGCTCGGCTCACCCTACCCCAACCCGGCGCTGTTTCCCTCGCAGCGGGTGGCGCAATACGCCGGCAAGATCACCCGTAACGCCAGCCAGTCCAGCGTGTTCGACGACCTGCCGCCGGGCCATCCCGACCTGCTGCGCCAGATCGCGCGGCGCTACCTGGAAAACGGCCTGAAGGTCGATCCCGAGGAGATCGTGGTGACAGTGGGCGCGACCGAGGCCATCAACCTCTGCCTGCAAGCCGTGGCGCGCCCGGGCGACACCATCGCGGTGGAAACGCCGACCTTCTACGCCATGCTGCACGCCATCGAGCGCCTGGGCATGCGGGCGCTGGAGATCCCGACCGACCCGCAACGCGGCATCGACGTCGGGGCGCTGGAAGCATTGATGGAGACGCAGCCGGTGGCCGCTTGCATGGTGATGCCCAATTTCCAGAACCCGCTGGGCTTCCAGATGCCGGATGCGGAAAAGGAAAGACTGGTGCGGCTGGCCGAGCGGCATCAGATGCCCTTGATCGAAAATGGCGTCTATAGCGAGCTGTACTACGGCAACGCCCATCCTTCCTCGCTGAAGAACTACGACCGCGAAGGCCTGGTGCTGCATTGCTCCTCGTTCTCCAAGAGCCTGACCTCGGCCTACCGCATCGGCTGGGCCATGCCGGGCCGCTACCGCGCCCAGGTCGAGAAGCTCAAATTCCTCAATACCCTGGCCACGCCCACCGCGCCGCAGCGGGCCATCGCCGAATACCTCACGCAAGGCGGCTACGAACGCCATCTGCGCCGCGTGCGCCGGGCCTTCGCGCAGCAACGCGACCTGATGCGCCACTTCGTGCTGCGCTTCTTCCCGCAAGGCACGCAAGTCTCCGAGCCGGAAGGCGGTTATGTGCTGTGGGTGGAATTACCGTCAGGCGTGGATGCAATGGAGCTGTACCGCCGCAGCCTGGCGCTGGGCATCACGGTGGCGCCGGGGCGCATCTTCGCGGCGACCAACCGCTACAGCCATTTCATCCGGCTGAACTACAGCTATCCGTGGTCGCGCGAGATCGAGCAGGCGTTGAAGCTGGTAGGGAAACTGGTGCAGGAACTGGCCGACTAAGAGGCTGTTGCAAAATTAAATTTCGGGGCTGTTAACTTCCCCGACTTGATGTTAACTTCCTGTCTTGTTTTTCCTGACGGGATGCGATGCCTAAAGAACTTGTCGACGATGAATTGTGGTCACTCA